>DAOWIX010000079.1 GCA_030640695.1 Deltaproteobacteria bacterium
ATATTGAAGTCTCGTTACAGCTTTTTGCGCCGCGCAGAACCACGATTAAAAGTAGAACTTCTTTTATTGCCAAACCAATTTTTCAACCCTCAACCTTTGAACATCCGATCACTTCCCCCCCACAGTTCTCTTTCACCCAAAAACCACCTTCCGTTCCAAATCCATCCCTTGCGCTCCTACAGAGCGTGATCCTTCTGATTTGAGTTTCACCCCCCTCTGGTGAGCAGAAGTTTGTTCATCACGCATTACCCTGACTACATTATCCTATCGCTTCAATTAGCCACAGACACACACCGACGCACACTGACTTTCGAACTATTGTCCATGTGAGTCTATGGCTAACTAAGCATTTGAGTGACTATTCAGCGTAAAAATTTTCACCACAGAGTTCACAGAGAAAAGCTCACATTTATTCCTATCTGTGTCCTCTAGTGAGCATAGCGAACGGGTGGTTTATATTTTAAGCTAGTTTAACAGTTAGCAATTTTTCCCGTTGCTTTAGTATCGAAGAAAATACGGAGGATAACCGTGACATTTGTAAAATACCTTATGATAGCCTTATTTATCTCCCTCCCCCTTAACGGGTTTGCCGGTTTGCAGCAGAGCTCTGGTTTACCTGAAAAAAGGCCATGGAGATCTGGACTGGCGGCTTATCAAGCCGCCGATAAAGATAAAAATAGTGACAGCTTTTCTGCACTTACCCAGACTGCGGAACTAACTCTTCCTCAGGCCTTGGCCTTGGCCCTAGCCCGAAACCCGGAACTGGCCGCTTTTTCCTGGGAGACCAGGGCTCGACAAGGGATGGTAGAACAGGCAAAATTGCTACCCAATCCAGAGATCGGGGTCGTGGTTGAGAACATTCTCGGCGAAGATGAGAGTCGTGGAGTCCAAGCAGCCGACACAACTCTACAATTAAGTCAATTGATCGAGCTCGGCGGCAAGCGTGCTAACCGTCAACAAATTGCCCACCTCGAACGTAATCTGGCGGGCTGGGACTACGAAACTACCCGCCTCGATATTATTGCCGCCACCAGCAAAGCCTTCTTCTCCCTGCTCACGGCTCAGGAACGGCTTCAACTGGGCCGGGAAAATCTGGAGTTGGCGGAAGAGGTTTTAAAGACCGTAAAACTCAGGGTTGAGGCTGGCAAAGCCTCCCCTCTGGAGGAGAGCCGGGCCCTGGTGATGCTTAATAAGAATAAAATCACCTTAAACAAGAGTAAACGAGAACTAGCGGCAGCCCTTCACCAGTTATCATCCACCTGGGGGGGCAGCCAGCCTCACTTTAAAAAGGTTGTCGGTAAATATGAAAAGATCAGTGAACCGCCAGCCTTGGCAAGTATCAATGAGTGGCTGGCGCAAAACCCTGAAATTGCCCGGCAACAAACCGAAATCGATCTGCAAAATGCGAGGTTGAATCTGGCCAAAGCCACCGGAATCCCGGACTTGACTGTCGGTGGCGGCATCAAACGCCACGAAGACAACGACAATTACACTTTTCTCTTTGGGGTCTCGATGGCCCTGCCGGTTTTTGACCACAATCAGGGAGGCATTAGCTCAGCCCAGGCCGACGTAACCGTTAGAGAGAGTCAACATCGAAACGTTAAGATAAAACTTAATACCGCCTTGAGCCAGAGCCTTGAAGTGTTTCAAGCTGCATACGCTGAAGTAAATTCCTTGCAAATCCGGATTTTACCGGTCGCTGAAGAAACCTTTGAGTCCATAAATTACGGCTACCGGCAGGGACAATTTGAGTTTTTAGACGTGCTCGATGCCCAGAAAACCCTTATTGAGCTCAGGGAACAACTCATTAACTCACTTCAGGAGTACCATAACCAGAGGATCAGCATCGAACGCCTGATCTCTCAGAAACTAGGAGACTGACCGAGAATGCCCTTTTTCCCCAACTCATCGTTATGCTCAAAAAATTAATTTATGACCTTTGCCTTAGGAATATAAGAACAGGAGAATTTAAACAGCTATGAAGAACTCAAAAAAACAACCGACCTTAAGTTTTTTCAGAATTATCGCCCTGACAACCCTCTTTTCAGCATTGAGCCTGCTCCCCTACACCTCTCAGGAGTCAAACTCGACATTCAGCCAAGCCTTTGGCCCACGGCAACTTTTTGCTCAAGAGGCGGACAAAAACCAACACCATGACCACAGCAACTGCAGCCATGGAGTGGCACCAAAAACTGACAAAGAGCAGTCACCGGTTGAATCTCATCAACATGACAAAGATCACCAACCTGAAGAAGTTCGTGACCACGTTGAAGAGTCCCATGAAAATCACGAACATCAGGATAACGATCACGAAGCCAGTGACCATCAGGAAAAATTAAAACAGGATGATCACTCCGATTGCGGCCATGACCATTCAAATAATAACCAAGACCAGGGTCGTCTCTCTCATCCAACCAAATCGGAAAACCATTCCGAGTCGGCTGAAGAAGCCGACAACAACAACGACCATAAAAACTGCGATCACTCAGCTAACGATGACCAGATAAAGTTAGAGCAAGATAAATTAAATCAGGGCAAGGTAAATCAGGATGATCACTCCGATTGCAACCATGACCATTCAAGCCACAATCACGCCCCCTCAAACCCGCAGGCAGCAGAAAGTTGCTCCGAGTCGACAGTCGAGATGTCGACTGAAGAGATCAAACGGTTCGGGATTGTCGTTGAGAAGGTAAAAAGGAACCGCCTTGAAGTCCTGGCAAAAGCCCGTGGTGAGATCTCTCTCAACCGTGACCGGATGGCTCATATCGTCCCCCGAGTCTCCGGCATTGTTCAGGAGGTACGCAGTACCCTTGGAGATTTTGTTGAAAAAGGAGAGATTATGGCTATCCTTGAAAGTCGTGAGTTGGCCGATGCCAAAACCGAATACCTGACCGCGACCAAACATCTCAAATTAGCCAAAAGCGTTTTTAAACGTGAAGAGAAATTATGGCGCAAAAAAGTCAGTTCCGAACAGGATTACCTGACTGCCGAAAGAGATTATGCCGAAACCAGGATTACCCTGCAAAGTTGCGAGCAGAGGCTGAGAATTTTGGGCTTTAGCGAAGCGGGCCTCAAAAAGCTGTCCTCAGAACCGATTGCAGAGTTGACCCGGTTTGCAGTGCGATCCCCTTTTTCAGGCCGTGTCATTAAAAAAAATATTGTTCTGGGTGAGGTAATCTCGGATGCGGTAGAGATTTTTGTTGTGGCCGACCTTAAAACCGTCTGGGTCGACCTCGATCTCTTCCGCAATGATGCCGACAACATAAGAAAAGGCCAGAAAGTGATGATCACAGTCTCTTCTCAAACTCAACCGATAGTGGCCGTCATTGATTACGTTGCCCCTCTGGTTGATGAAAAAACCCGTACCACCCTGGCCCGCATCGTCCTCGATAACCAGAATGAAGAGTTGCGCCCAGGCTCCTTTATTACAGCCGAGATTGTTACCAAAAAAATCAGATCCGGAGTCGTTGTCGCAAGAGATATCATCCAAAATGTTGGCGGACAAACTTGTGTTTTCATTCAAGATGATCACGGCTTTGAGCCCCGCCCGGTAACCTTGGGCCGAACCAACGAAAAAGAAGTTGTGATAACCAGCGGACTCCATCCGGGTGAAATGGTCGTAGCTAAAAACGGCTTCCGCCTCAAAGCCGCTCTTGAAACCGGCGTCGGCTCCGGCTGCAGCAGCCCCGGCCATGCCCATTGAGTGAGGCTTTACTTCTCAGTGGTCACCAAGAGTATATAAATATTCAGTATTATCACAAGCGAGCTGTAATTATTCGAATACGAATTATTTAGACCTGCCTCGATATGGGGACCTTTAGTTCTGTCCCCCTCGAAGTGGGCGAAGCAAAGTTCGCCGCTATCCGCTGTAACTTAACTCTAGAATTATGGGTACCTGAAGTTACATGAAAAGTCAAAAATTGACCTCACTCTAAATGGAGTTTTAATAAATGATTGCAAAACTTGTTCAGTTTTCACTGAAATACAAGCTCTTGATGGTTATTCTTTTTCTAACGGTCTGTAGTGCCGGGGTGTTTTCGTTTACACGAATGTCAATTGATGCTTTCCCCGACATCAGCCCGAATCTGGTTCAGGTTTTCGCCGAAGTTGAGGGAATGGCGGCCGAAGAGACCGAGCAGTTTGTTACACGAACGGTCGAAGTTACCATGCGCGGAATTCCCGGAGTGATAAAAATCCGCTCCCTCTCATCATTTGGTCTGGCGACCATCAATATCTACTTTGATGAAAAGACCGACGTCTATCGAGCCCGGCAACTGGTTTCCGAACGGCTCAAAGAGGCGGAAGAGGCGATCCCCGAAGGAGTTATGCCGCACGGCCTCAAGATGGGGGCAATCGTCAGCGGCATGGGCAAAATCTTAGGCTACTATCTAGAGGGCGGCGATCAGGACATTACCGAGCTTAGAACCCTGCAGGAGTGGATTGTCAAACGTGAACTGCAAACTGTTCCCGGGGTTGCCAAGGTTATCAGTCAGGGCGGACATATGCGCCAATACCAGATCAAGGTCGACCCTGAACTTTTAATCGCCTACGATCTCACCTTGGATGAAGTGGTCTCCGCAGTCCGCCGCAACAACCATAATCTCGGAGCCGGCATCCTTAAAAGAGGTTCGGAAGAGCTTATTGTTCGCAGCCTCGGTCTGCTCCACTCCCTGGAGGATATTAAGAGTACAGTTATTGCCACCCGCGAAAATCGTCCACTCTTTATCGACGATATCGCGACCGTCGAGATGGGCACAGCTTTTCGGCGCGGAGTCTCTCTCCTCAACGCTGATAAAGAGATTGTCAGCGGCACCATCTATAAAACCTATGGTGCCAACTCCTTTGCAGTTATCAGCGAGGTCAAACAACGACTCGAAAAGATCAACAATTCGCTACCGAACGGGGTTAAAGTTGTTACCTATTACGATCAATCTTCCCTGGTCAAAAACAGCATCCTGACAGTGCGAAACGCCTTTTTCTTAGGGCTTTTGATGGTCTCCATCGTAACTCTGATTTTTCTGCGCAACTGGCGTAACTCTCTGGTGGTTGTCGGAGCCCTGCCTTTTGCGACACTCTTTGCGGCGACCTTACTCTATTACCGGGCAATTCCCGGCGACCTGCTCTCTTTCGGCGGCATTGCCATCGCTTTGGGGATGATTGTTGATGCAACCATCATCATGGTTGAAAGACTGCAATCGGCCTTTGCCGGCAAAAACGAGAAGGCGTCGACCGGCACCCTGATTCTGCGCGCTGCCACAGAGGTTGCCACACCCATATTTTTTGCCAGCGCCATCATCATAATCGTCTTTCTGCCGATCTTTACCTTAGGTGCGGTCGAAGGCAAGATGTTTCGCCCTCTGGCGATTGCGGTTACCGCCACCATGGTTGGAGCCCTGATCTATGCTCTGATGATCGCCCCGGTTCTCTTTAGGCTTTTTCGCCCCCGGCATGACCAACCCAAGGAGTCCGACTACAATGAGAGTGCTCTACTGCAGCGCTATCGAAAAGTTTTAAACTTTTTTCTCGAGCGCCGTTGGTTAGTCAGCACGCTCGTAGTCGCACTGCTGCTTTCCGGCGGGGTGACCTTCTCAAAGCTGGGTAAAGAGTTTGTTCCAACCCTTGAGGAGGGCACGGTGCAGAGCCTCGCCTACATGAACCCCAATATCTCTTTGGAAGAGATCACGGCAACCGCAAAAGAGATGGCAAAAGAGATGAAAGCCTTCCCCGAAGTCAAAGAGGTTATTGTTGATATCGGCTTTGGTGAAGTCGGTCCCCACATGCATCACACCAATTACGCCTGCATGAGCATCACTTTGCAGCCGAAAAGTGAGTGGCAAACAGCATCAAGCCTGGATCAACTGATCGATCTCATTAATCAGCGCGTCAAGGATTTCCCCGGGGTTTCAACGACCTTTTCCCAGCCCATAAAACACGAAATTGATGGCCTTATCGGCGGCGCCGGCAGCAGTGTCGTCGCTAAACTTTTTGGCGATGATCTTGATGTCTTGCTGCATAAAGCCGCAGAGATCGAGGAAGTTCTGGCCCATATTGAAGGGGTTGCCGATCTTCGTACCGAACAGGTTGATGGTCAGACCCAGTTGCAGATAACCATAAAACCTGAAGCCGGAGCCCGCCATGGCCTTAACAAGGATGAGGTGCAAAGAACAATTACTCGGGCCAGCGCCGGTGAGACTGTAGGACAGATCTTTGAAGGTGAAAGGATGTTCGATATTACGGTCCGTTTTGCCGAAGATTTCCGTAATTCCGTCACCGACATAAAAAAACTTCTACTCAAGACTCCAAGCGGTTACAAGGTTCCCCTTGAAGAGCTGGCAGAGATTGAGACGGTAACCGGCTTGCGCCAGATCAGCCGCGAGGACACGCGGCGCTACATCTCCATTCAAAGTAATGTTCGAGGCCGTGATTCGGGTAGTTTTGTTGAAGAGGCACAGCGCCAAATCGCGGAAAAAGTTGAGCTCCCCCCCGGTTATCACCTGGCCTGGGGTGGCCAGTTCGAACTACGTCAGGCGGCCAACAAAAGATTGCTGATGGTTATCCCCATAACCCTGCTTTTAGTCATGGTTATGCTCTACGGCCTGTTTAACTCCTTTAGTAATGTCATTCTGGTTATGCTCAATATCCCTCTGGCCCTGGTCGGTGGCGTCATAAGCCTTGCTCTTTTTCAGGAGAATCTGAGTATCCCTTCATCAATCGGCTTTATAGCCCTCTTCGGCATCGCCTTAACCGATGGCCTGGTTCTGATCTCCCGCTTTGAACACTTGAAAAGCAAAGGTTATGATCTCAGAAAAAGAGTTTTAGCCGGCTGTAGTTCCAAGGTGAGGCCGGTTCTGATCACAACCGTCACCACGGCCGTCGGTCTGCTGCCGCTGATTTTGAGTAGTGGCACCGGTTCTGAAATCCAACGCCCTTTAGCCGTGGTCGTCGTCGGTGGCCTCTTCTCATCGACCCTGCTCACGTTGATTGTCATCCCGACACTTTATGAGCAATTCGCAAAGTGGCGGCAGGAAGAGTAATAAAAAACTCTGGGCACCACAATTTAAGGTGCCCAGAGTCTGCGTTTCAACTTTTTATTGAATTTTTTGCTTAATCTTCGATATAAGTGAAAAGCGACTTTTGGTGCCCACCATAAAGTCATAGCAAATTGCAGTAAATATTGCTTCGCCCTCATAAACGGGGTCAAAGCTGGGGTGCTGACGCACCTTGTACCAGCAATGACCCCAATCCCGGCAATTCGCGGGCGACACCTGAAAAAAATCCGAGGAGATTTATCATGTTTAAGAAAATTTTCATGCTTCTGGCGGCGATGCTGTTGATTATTGGCGGGGTCGCCACCTTTCGCGGACTTGTCGGGCAGCATAACGTAGTCATCACTTTTGCCAATGCCAAACACCTGATGATCGATGACCACGTCTACCTCTCCGGCGCTCTGGCCGGTAAGGTGAAAGCGGTCGAAGCTAAAACCCGACAAGTCGATGTCACCGTTAATCTGAAGAAAAACTTTTACGACCAGCTCTCTTCGACTTCAACTTTTTTTATCGATGATGACGCCCGCAATCATAAAAGAAAATGTCTCCTGATCAGGCTCGCCCAGCATCCGGACAACCCCATCTCTCCGGGCGCACGATTAACCGGAACCGATTCTGCATTTGAGTGGTCGGCCCGCAAAATCGGAGACAAGATGGAAAGAATGACCCATTCCCAACCAGTCGATAAGAGCTCCGATGATCTGGCAAAAGTCTGGCAGGATATTCGTCAAGCCTTTGAAGATATCGATCTTGAAAAAATGGAGAGAGAGCTCAGAGAAAAGACTGAATCGTTGCGCCGCAATTTCAACAAAGCTCTGGATTCGGACAGCTTAAAAGAGACCATGGCGGAGATCGAAGAGAAATTGGAGGAGTTGAAACAGGCGCTCAAAGATGCCGGAGACAGTAAAGCCGCCCAAAAACTCAAGGAGACCCTGGAAGAGCTCTTTAAAAAACTTGAAAAAGAGACTCCGGAAAGAAGTGACGTCAAAATTTGATGGCACCGTGAAAAGTCTGAACTCTCTCTATAACGTCATTCCGTCCCGGATCGAAGTCCGGGATGACGACCAAGCCGGAATCCAGTAAATTCAATAACTTCTGGATACCGGATCAAGTCCGGCATGACGGTTTTGAGACTTCTTTACGAATGCATCAAATTTAAGCCCACGACCTCGGCAAAGCATAAGCCACTATCAACTTGACATGACTTCACTCACAATTCCCTTCAACTCTTGTATTTGAAATGGTTTAACCAGCGCACCCAAAAAACCATACTCGCTAAAATCTGCCATTACCGGGTCATTTGAATAACCACTGGAGACTATAACTTTCGCCTGCGGGTCAATCTGAAGAACTTTCCCGACGGCATCTTTACCACCCATACCGCCCGGGATGGTCAGATCCATAATGATAAGATCAATCGGAAGACCGTCATCCTTAGCTTTTTGGTAGAGTTTAAGTGCCTCATCCCCATCTTTAGCGGCGATCACTTCATAACCGCTTATTGAAAGCATCTTGGCAACTATTTCTCTAACCATCCCCTCGTCATCCATGATCATCACTTTACCCTGTGTAGTTGCGAGTGGCGTGACAGCTTTTTTCTGGCTATTTGCCTGGCCCCCTTCTGATGCTGGAAGAAATATCGTAAAGGTCGCACCAAGACCCAATTCTGAATCAACCGTGATATATCCATCATGCTTTTTAATGATGGAGTGGGTTATCGCTAATCCCAGTCCACTGCCTTTCTGCTTGGTCGTAAAGTAGGGATCAAAAATTTTGTCAAGCAACTCATTCGGGATACCGACGCCCTGATCTTTGACGGCAATTTTTATATAATTTCCCGGTTCAACAGGAATTATATCACTCAACTCCAAACAGTAGTTCGAACAATCCAGCGCAATCGTCCCTCCGGTCGGCATGGCCTGACTGGCATTGACAATAATATTTTGAATTACCTGACTTATCTGCCCCGTATCGATGGTCACCGGCCAGAGCTCTTCACTAAATTTGAAATCACACCGGACATTGCTGCCCCGCAGGACAAAACCGGCAGAATCTCTGATAACTTCGTCAATTGCCGCAATTTTTCTTACCGGATCACCACCTTTGGCAAAGGTCAGTAACTGTTGGGTCAGATCTTTGGCCCGCATGGTCGCTTTTTCGGACTCTACCAACAATTCGTAAATTTCATCTTTTGGCTTTGTAATTGTCAGGGCCAGAGAAATATTACCTAAAATTGCTGCCAAAATATTATTGAAATCATGGGCGATACCACCAGCCAGAACCCCAACCGACTCAAGTTTACGACCTTTTAGCAACTCCTCTTCCATTCGGTTTTTCTCCGTCACATCCCGAAAAACGATAACTACGCCAAGCATCCGACTTTCGCGATCTCTGATCGGTGCGCCGCTATCAGCGATACTTAAGGTAGAGCCATTCCGAGCAACTAAAGCAGTGTGGTTCGCCAAACCAACAATCCCTCCTGTAGAGCGAACTTTATCCAACGGACTTTCTGCAAGTTCCCCGGTTTTTTCATTGATGATATTAAAAACCTCCTCTAAAGGTTTACCCAGAGCTTCGACCTGGCTCCAGCCGGTCATATTTTCTGCAACTTTATTGATCAAAGTAATGTGGCCGCCAATATCAGTCGTAATCACCCCATCACCAATGCTGCGCAAAGTTACAGCCAGCTGCTCCCGTTCCGCTGCCAACACCCGCTCAGCCTCTTTACGACTACTGATATCTCGGACAACGGCTACAACATAGCGCTTACCACCAAATCCCCGGTGCTTGAGACCGATTTCCGACCAAAAAATTTCTCCATTTTCCCTTCTGCTCATCCATTCAAAGAGCTGAGGACCTTCTTCCTTTGCCTTTTCAATCTTTTTGATCGCTTCTTCCAAAGTGTACGGCAATTCTCCTGAACTTAAAGTTCCAACATCCTGCTGCAAGGCCTCATCATAGGAATAACCGAACATCTCCGACATCGCCTGGTTAACATCAAGAATTGCTCCGATATCAGCATCGTGAATAAAGATAGCATCGCTTGGGGTATTAAATATCTCCCGATATTTCTCCTCACTAACTTTGACATCTTCCCGTAAGCTGTTTTCCAGGGTCATATCACGAGAGACCCCGACCAAACCCAAAAGGTTACCGGTCGAACCATAAAATGGGGTTTTCAGGGTATGCAAAAAGACTCGCCGACCATCAGGATAATCAACCCACTCATCATTACGTTGAGGAGCATTTAGGGCCAAAGCTTCTTGGTCTTTTTTCTGAAAAAAGGCGGCAATATCCGCCGAAAAAAATTCATGGTCATTTTTGCCGACTAACTCTTCTTCGGGATACCCCATCCGTTCTGCAAAGGCTTTATTACAACCAATGTAGACACTGTCGCAGTCTTTATAGAAGATCAAATCAGGAATCGAATCGATCAGAGCCCGCAACAATGAGCGTTCATGGACAACAAGCTCCTTAGCCTCCCGGCTCTCCCGAGTCCGCGCCAGCAAGGTAGAGGTCATCGTATTAATGCCCCTTTGCAAGGTTGCGATCTCATCTGAGCCCCCTGATTCGGGGATTTGGACCTCCATATCCCCAGCCTCAATCTTTTTAACCGCCTCCATTATTTTCTCCAGCGGCTTGGTCATTCTCCGACTAACGAAAAAACCGATTAATAATGCCAGACCGGCAATCGCCAAAACACTGCCTGAGATATACCGAATATAATCATGGCGCTTAGCGAACATTTCATCAGTATGAAACGCAAACATAATCACCCAATTCCAAGGAGGAAAATGTTCATAAACACAAAAATGTTCACCGTCTTTCAGATTAACAGTGAGAGTTCCGCTTTGATCACTGAGAGTTCCACCCTCTTTCAGAGAGCTGATTTCAGATCTATGATGTTCATGCTTACCGGAATAGGGAACATTGAGCAAACTCCCATCGGCAGATATTATATATAACTCTCCACTATCACCAATGTGATACTCGTAAAACTGGTCCAGAAGCTCTTTTTGCGCACTCTCGACATAGAGATCAACATCCTGCAAGCCATGCTTTTTTAAAATATTGTATGAATCCTCGAGCTGATGCCTGACCGTATCTAACTCCTTTAAAAGCAGCTGCTCGTTAAGATCACGGACAACCGCAGTAATCACCGAGGTTCCGAGAAAAACCATGGAGCCGGTTGCCAACAACAGAACCAGCAACAATGAAAAAAATATTTTGTAGAGCAACTTCATGATTTACAGCCCCCTCACCCAGGCCTGAAAAGTCAGCTTTGCCTTATTCAAATAAATATCTAGATATTTGTCATCGACGATAAATTCCGGCATTTTTTAAAACCGAAAGAGGAAAAACTACCCCGAGTTTTTCGGCCATCTCCAGGTTAACCCATACTTTGGCCTGGTTTTCATGCTTAACAGGAATATCTTCGGGTTTTTCGCCGCCAAGGATTCTCAGCGCCGTAGTCGCAGCATAGGTGCCCTGTTCTTCCGGCACATGAGCATAGACGATCAGAGTATAGGGCAACATCCGAGTCTCAGTTGCACCACAGGGAATCCTGGTGTTTTCCAAAACAAAAGCATGCGCTTTTTCATCGTCCCAGTTGCGCACACTTTGACTATAAACAAAAAGCAGAATATCAACCTGGTCCTGAAGCTCCAGAAAACGCTCCTTCCACTCAGTAAAAGTCTTGACATATACTTCTCGGTCAAAATGGGTTTCGAGCTTCTCTTTATAATATTGAACGTTGCGCCGGTCACTGAGTACCGACCCGGAGAGCACCCCAAGCCGAGCGCCCCGGGCGTAACGACGCAACTCTGCGGGCATCGGCTTGACCAGAGGAACCTCTTCGATGCCGGTAACGTTTGAGTAGGGATAGCCATAAATGGTCGAATCGCCATTAACACCACAGAAGACAAAAGGGAGCTCCGCATCTTTGTAATAAGGCATCACCAGATATTTACTGGCGTTATCATCGGCCACAATAACGAGATCAGGCAACCAACGTTTGATCTCATCTTGGGCTCGCAAAGCAGCTTGTTTAATAAAACTTTCATCAGGATGGCGCTTGCTATCCATGAAAAACTCACGAAACTCTACTCCAAGCGGCTCCAAGACGGCTCTCGCAGACCGACAGATATTGTCACTCCATTCGTAACCCTGATGATATGAGTTTACAAAAAGAATTTTTTTGCCCTGAAAATCTTGATTCATCTCTACAGACTTTGCCTGAACCGGCAAAGCCGCTATACACAAAGCAAAGATAGTCAGAAAAATCACCAAAAAGACCCTGCCATTTAGACTCTTCTTATTTTTCATCACAACACCTTTAACTGAGATTCAAACAGACTCCACAGACTGGAACTCACCACTTAGCTATATAATATTTCCAGCACTAAACACAACTGTAATTTTACCAGCGGAAAACTCAAGCCTCAGAGCACAAAAAGGCGGAATCAGATCCAACAACCTGATTCCGCCTTTTTTGAGGGGACGTGATTTTTCATATCCTGGACACTCTTTTAGATCAGCTGAGACTCCGACATGTTTCTGATCTGCTCGAGAAGCCCTTTGCCAAGATATTTGAAGAGTTCTTGCTGATGCCGGGCTTGCGGTTTATCTTCAAGTTTTTCTAAATGATCAGCAAAGAGTTTTTCCACTGGCCGGAGGAATTGCTCGGGCTTAAGTTTTTTCTCGGTAGCCCACTCATCAATAAATTCGGCCATCCGCTCGATAAGTTCTTGAACCTGATCCTTGCTCGAAGAAAAACGGGCCGGAAGTTCGAGACTGGGACGACCATCTCCGAGAGCTCCCGAATCTCCATAATTGGATAGCGACGAAACCTGAGTCATCTCTTCAATTGTAATCAAACTCTGATAACGATAATCGGCATCGACTGCGGCAACGCTCTCAAGTCCGATGATCTCGACCGCAGCCTGAGCGCCCTGGATAAGATCACCGCCCTGCAAGGTATCCATCATCAGTTTATCGATGATCTCCAAAGCCTCTCTAATATCTTGACGTTCCTGACCGCTAAGATCCCCTTCCATAGTCAATGAGAGCTGAATCTCCTGGCTATAGGCAAAAACATCCGTATGAGACTGCACCACCTGCTGGTGCATGAGATCGCCGTTTTCGCCATTGACCAGTGAGTTCTTCTGGTAGAGAGCGTCATAACTTGCGGCTTGGAAACTGGTATCATTGCGATAGGAGAGGGTAACTTTGTCACCTTCTGCCGTTTCAATAACGATATCCTTGCTCAGGCTGGTGGCAGCGGTCACCCAGGTGGCTTGCAAGGCCAAAGAGGAGTAAGAGTTTTGGGGCTGAAAATTCCCGGAGAGGGCACTCTGGTCAAGTTGCTTTGGGACTAAGCTTGAAATATTACTCATTTTCACATCTCCCTGCCGGACAGAAACAATTTCTCCTGCTATCGACAGAAAATGGAAAATTCTTTAGTAAAGAATCAGCGCTAAGACTTGGGTTAAAAGTAAACTGATGGCAAAGAAAAATATTTAGATGCTAGGCGGACAAAACCTGAGGAGTGAGACGTACAATAAGTACGCCGCAATGACGAAGGATTTGTCCAACGACGCAGATGAATGTTTTTCTTTGCCATCAACGCTCTACCTTTTCTAACGCAGAGCTCCGATCCTTACCCAGATCTATCCCGGCAAGGCTGTCCGGGGCTGATGGCAGAACCAGGGTAAAGGTGTTCAGAATGTCGAGCTGACAGATACCTGATTCGGTTTCGAGCTCAAGGATATGACCACCGGCCTGACGCTTCTGATCGAGAAAGTGAAAGTGATAGCCGGGCACATTGATACCTTTGACGAAAGGCGGTGAGCGAAAGCCGATTACGGTTCCAGCAACCTCATCAAGCTCAAAAATCTTCTGATGTTTGACCACTTGGGCCAGGGGCTGGTAGGGTTTAGACTGAGCTGGCACACTGCGCACTTTCATGCGCTTGAAGAGGCCTTCAATTTTAACCGCAACAAAGAGATTCTGATTGGGCACAGCCTCATCAAGCAGTACTTTCAAGTCATCATAGTTACACCCGGACTTCAGAGCCACATCTTGATCTGAATTGAAAAAACAGACACTGGCAAAAGGGGTTTTCAACTCTTTGGAGGGCTGATAAACGAGCCCATCGATCTTGACCTGATATACAGTTCCGTCACAAACCACCATTTCACCATCCAGGTGATCAAAGGTACCGATCCCGAAATCACCATGCTTGAGCAACTCCCCACAACTCATCTCGCCGTCATAGACCCCGGCCAACAGGGCATCAATGGTTGAGGTCTGAGTCAAGTGGTTAGCGGTAGCACAGCCCCAGCTTGAGAGCAGAGCCAATCCCATAATAAACAACGCAATGGTTTTTCGAAACCCCATAATTTGCTCCTTCTTCTTTTGCCAACTCTTCATCTGAAACTGCCCTTTGGTAACGGTTGGTTTATAATAACGTCAAGAAAATTGATGGCCGTATAATCCCCATCAACTTCACGGATAACGATACGTGTAACATAACGACAGTCGACCGAAAAAGTGATCTCTAAAGAGGCAATCAGACGGCGAGCAGCGGCCTCACGAGGAACAAGCTTAAGAGTGGGCGGAGAAGATGATAGCTCCGGGCTCAACAGGGTCAGGATGTACTGCTTTTGCAAAAACTCGAAATCGGCCGTCGTCCAGGCCGTAACCTGAGTTGCAAAGTGCCGTAACCAGGGTTCGTCGGCGAGCTTGAACGATTGTTGAGCGCCTCCTTTTTCATGCCAGCGTCGCCCCATCTCACCGCAAACCGAGAGCCCGGAAAGCACCGGTTCAGTCAATTCCCAACACCAGCAATCGGGGCGCTGAAAAGCAAAACGACCGCGGGCCTCAAGAACTTCGGCAAACACCTTGAGATGTTTCTCCTGGATCATAGTGCTGGCGACCGTCTCGACCCCGGCGGCAGCCTCCCGGATCCGTTGCAAGACCTGATCAAGAGGACTCGCCGCCTCAATCTTGCCCGCTTCGGCTCTCCTGTCCGCAGCCCCGACAGTCGCCGGAAAGCCAGCGACGACCACCACAGTCAAGAGTAAAAAGAGGCAAAAACTATAAAATTGATTCCGAAAATAATCTTTCACAAAAATCATCATTTATCCTGCGGCGGCACCCATATTTTCAACTCAGCTTCGGCTACGGTTTCAAGAGCAACCTTAACAATTGCCTCGGCCATAAAAAAAGCGTCAACCTGAACCGTAGTCGTAACTTCAACCATAACCTTTTCGTTCATACCCGTCTGCCGATGCAGATGAAAATGCCTGACCCCAACCAGAAAACCAAGACCCGGTGTACGGCCAGCCAGACGATCTTCATAACCTCGCAGACAGGCATAAGCCTGGGCCATCATCTCGAGCAGTACAACCTCTTCAAGTAAAGCCCCTTCACCTTTTTCAGCGCCAACGGCAAAAACCGTATCCAGCCGGGAACCGGCAAGTACCGTACCGGCTCCGAGTGTCGCATCGTAGGCAAGCAGTTTGTCTACCAAAAGCATGGTTTTACGATGTGGTATAAGCACGGACGCCGCTAACGGCAAGGTTAGTTTTTTCATCACATAACAACTTGGCCGGCATCCACATGAAGCCAGCGCTTCTCACTATCAACAATTTCGATACGAATATTGATAAGGTTTTCCGATGGCAATAAACTCGCCGCTTTTTCGGGCCATTCGATCACCAGAACCCCGGGCCCGGCAAGATAGTCGTTAAAGCCAAGCTCGAAAAGTTCATCGACATCGCCAAGCCGATAGAGATCGAAATGATAGAGCGGCAGACGGCCTTCATATTCATTGATCAAAGTAAAGGTCGGGCTGTTAAGATAGTACCAGTCGGGCACTGCCAACCCTTTGGCAATGCCTTTGGTAAGCAGGGTTTTCCCGGCCCCGAGATCGCCCTGCAGAGTGACAATATAGAGTTCATTTTTAAATGAAGCGGAAAGTTTCTCGCCAAAGGCCAGAGTCTCCTCGGGAGAGGATGTGGCTATCGGACTTTTCCACATCGTACTGATTTCTTTAACCATTTAGACCACCAGCTAAGACCGAGAGAGTTCCCGGCAGAGCCCGACCAAGTTCGACCGCAGTAACCCCATGCGTCTGTCCGGCGGCCAGCAGATGGTCGGCAATCAGGCCGTGCAAGAAGACACCGCTCTGGGCGGCGGCCAGAGGAGATAAGCCCTGAGCCAGAAAACTGCCGATAATCCCGGTCAGAATATCTCCGGAACCAGCCGTTGAGAGCAGGAAGTTACCGCTGAAGTTTATTGAAAGAGCTCCATCAGGAGCGGCGATCACGGTGCCGGCCCCTTTAAGCACCACATATACGCCCCATTTCACAGCCAGTTCACGAGCACAAGCCAGGCGATTATTTTGAATGTCACGGCTTTCACATTTTAAAAGTCGGGCCATTTCACCGGGATGCGGAGTCAGAATTGTATGAGGCCGGCCTTTAGGCATTATTTCCGGTGTGGCAGCCAACAGAGTCAGGGCATCGGCATCAAGAACCATCGACAAGCAACAATCACTCAATAAAGCCGCCAGAAGTTCACTGTTTCTTCTATTCAGGCCGAAACCGGGGCCAACTGCCAATGCAGTTTTTCCGAGAATAAGAGCTTCCAACGCGACCGCCGACAGCCCCATTAAACAACCATCTACCGATTCAGGGAGAGCCTCCAACATCAAGGCCGGATTCCGGCCCTCGAGATGCGCCGCAACCGTTGTCGGCAGAGCCAAAGTACTGAGTCCGCAACCACAATGTAAAGCGGCACCGGCAGCCAGCAGACCGGCCCCGGCTTTACCTTTACCTCCGGCAAAGCTAAGCAGATGGCCACGCCTACCTTTATGACCATTCGCCTTAGGAGATGGCGGCAGTAGAGGACGACAAAAATCTGTGGTCAGTAGCCGAACGCCATCTTCTTCATCAGCCCATGATTTAGGAATCCCGATATCAATGATCTCAATATGGCCTGCATATTCACGACCGGGATAGACAAAAAGGCCAGGCTTGGCAAAGGCAAAGGTCGCGGTTACCGTCGCTCTTACGGCATCACCCAGAGGCAGACCAGAATCGGCGTTAAGACCGGAAGGGATATCCAGGGCTAAAACCGGGCCCGAAAATTGATTGATGGCCGCGATGATCGTAGCATAAAGCCCTCGAACATTGCTATTGAGACCGGTTCCTAAGAGTCCGTCAACGAGCAGTTTCTTGATTTTGAGAGAGGGTTTTAAACCCTGCCAGCAGGCCTCGCTTAAAAGCTCCTCGACCTGGCCACCAAGACGGATAAAAGCATCGAGATTAACCTTGGCATCACCGCCAATCGTATCACAGGTGGCCAGCAGCACCACCTTGACCCGGCGAAATCCTGCCAACAGCAGAACCCGGGCGACAACAAAAGCGTCGCCACCATTATTACCTTTACCGGCAAAGAGCAGAACTTCATCATCAAAGCTGCCAAGCCATCCGGCCTCCTCGATAATCCGCACCGCACCACGCCCGGCTTGCTCCATCAAGACAACGCCGGGAATCCCGATTTCATGAATCGCGCGCTCATCCAGAGCCCGCATCCGAGCCGCAGTCAAAAGCTTGATATCGCCAGTCATCTGATTTCCTTTTTACCTACTCATTTTTTCCAATTCCCGGGCCATCAACTCTTTCACCTGTTTACGCATCGTCACATGAGCATCGGGACCGCTGAAAGCAGCCGGGTCAACAGGGGCCAGTGCGTGCATACGAATTGTCGCTGGATGCATACGAAAAGTCCCCGGCGGCAGCAGAATATCGGTACCTGATATACAGAGCGGAACGAGAGGAAGCTCAAGCTTTAAGGCCAGCAGAAAAGCCCCAGAATAGAAACGCTGAAGCTGGCCGTCCCGACTACGATGACCCTCGGGATAGAAAAGAATTGAGCCTCCGTCGACGACAATCTCCCGGGCCGCTTCCATACTCTCGTCAAAACCAAGCTCCTCAACGTCGAGATAGCGGGCCAAACGCATAAAGAACGTATACCAAAAAAGACGACGAAAAGGCCAAGCCCTAACCGCAAAGGCGATATCGCTAACCGGCTGCATCGCCATGCAAAAGGTGTCAAAAAAGGAGAGGTGGTTAATAATATAGACACAAGGCGTCCGTTCCCGATAGTGATTATCAAAACCTTTTATCTCAAAACTGACAAAAGGGGTGACAATCAACATCCACACACGCCCATATAACCAGATAAAATGACGGATAATCCGAGCTCCGGACCAGCCGGTGATAACTTTCCAGAAACAAAAAGCCAGCGGTGATATGAGCAAACCAATAAAGGTCCAGAGAAAAAGCAGAGGATAGACCCAGAGATTCATCAACCAGACTTTTGGGGATGGACCCCTTAAAGAGCCTTTAAAAGAAGCGTCGGAACTTTTCACAAGCCTACGATGCGGCCTTTTCCCGTTTTTTCTGAAGAATGAAACGATGAATATCACCCAGAGTGCGGATCTCGCGCAAACCCTCATCGTCACGAATCTTGACTCCCAAGGCCCCTTCCAGAACAACCACCATATCAACTATATCAAGACTATCAAGCCCGAGATCGGCAAAGATCTCGGCCTCCGAGACCATCGCTGAACTCTCAAGTTCAAACTCCTCAACCAATGAATCATTAATCAGGGAGATTATTTCCACATCCGTCATGCTATCCTCAATTCACAATTACTGAGCTCTGATAATCAGGGAACAGTTGACTCCGCCCAGAGCAAAATTATTTTTCAAGGCCAAGTGGGCCTCACGCTTCTTGATCCCGGTAAAAATTTGCGGCCCCTGACAACGAGGATCGATCTCGATCAGGTTACGGGTCGGCCAGAGCTCACCCCGCCGCATCATCTCTATAGTGGCGATGGTCTCCAGACCGCCGCTGGCCGCCAGGGTATGGCCGAGATGACCTTTGAGGCTGCTGACCGGCACTTGGTCGCCAAAAAGCCCGACCAGGGCTTGAGCTTCGGCGATATCACCTTTTTCAGTTGCCGTCGCATGAGCATTGATATAATCAATCTCTCCCGCCTTAACCCCGGCATCAGCCAAGGCCAAGGCCATACAGCGTTGCATGGCGCCACTGCTGGGTTCTGCGATACTGCCGGTCTCAGTCAGGGTCGCGAAACCAATAATCTCAGCCAGGATCTCAGCCCCCCGGCTTTTAGCCGACTGCCACTCTTCTAAAACAAGCACGCCAGCCCCCTCACCGCAGACGACCCCGTCGCGCTGCTTATCAAACGGACGAGATGCGATATCAGGCTGATCATTATAACGAAAAGAGGCGGCATTCATCAAGTCAAAAGTTGCCGCCGAAAGCGGATGAAACTCTTCCGTCCCGCCACAGATCATCGCATCCTGAGCTCCTGAGACGATCATTTCATAAGCATACCCCAAAGCCTGACAACCGGTGGCACAGGCCGCCGCCGGAGCCAGAAGGCGCCCTTCAAGACCAAAATACTGGGCCACATTGGCGGCTGCCGAGTGGTTCATGGTCTTGAAAAAGAGCGAGGTTTTCATACGGTCAAAACTTTTGTCCCGAAAATGATCGGCAAAGAAACTTTCGCTGGTCGTAAGACTGCTGATCGTCGTCCCGACTGCCACCCCGTAACGACCGCTACCATATTCGGCTTCCGGTAGAGCGGCCTGACTTAAGGCTTCGCCTGCGGCAAGCACGGCAAAAATAGATTGCGGCGACATTGAGCGGCGCTTATTGCGAGCAATCTCTTTACCGTCAACCCCCGGCACCAGAGCGGCGAGACGAGTTCTCAGACCACCATAGTCAGCCAGTTCATCGAGGGCAACAATCGCACTGCGCCCATCAACAATGCCGCTTACGAGCTCGCCGACACCTCGACCAAAGGGCGAAACTGCACCCGTCCCGGTAACTGCGACCCTTCTCATAGCATATCGCCCCGCAAGGCCTCGACCCGGTCATGACCGACGATTGCCCCAACCGCCA
>DAOWIX010000157.1 GCA_030640695.1 Deltaproteobacteria bacterium
ACAACAAGGTTGATAATAATCTGTTCAAGCTGACCGGGATCAGCCAGAATCGGCGGCAAATCTTCTTGAAGGTTGGTGGTCAGAACAAGATCTTCGCCAATCAGACGCTTGAGCATCTTCTCCATCTCCAAGACTTTGTCGTTGAGCTGGAGAACGATCGGGCGAACCACCTGTTTGCGACTGAAGGCGAGGAGCTGCCGGGTCAGATTGGCAGCTCGCTGCCCCGCCTGATGAATCTCATGAAGGTGATTGCGCAACGGCTCAAGCTCTTTCGTATCTTTCATCTTCATTAGAGCCATCTCGCTGTAGCCGTTGATAATCGTCAATATATTATTGAAATCATGGGCCACGCCCCCAGCCAGCCGACCGACCGCCTCCATCTTCTGGGCCTGCCGATACTGCTCGCCAAGTTTTTTCTGATCACTGATATCGAGACAGAAATGGGTCAGGGCAACGATCTTTCCCTGCGGATTTGTAATCGGCGAAACCGAAACAAGTAAAGTGCGTCCCTCTTGCGAATGAGTAATCTCGGCGCTACGGGCCTGGCCATCAGCCAGCACCATTGGTATCGGGCAACCATCACAGGGTTCGAGGTTACGGACAAGATCATAACAGCGCCGACCGATGACCTTGTCAGCCTCTTTACCAATCAGAGCCGCGGCTGCACGATTGGCTTTAAGAATAGAAAAATCGGTTCCCAGCAGGGTAATCGGCCCGGCCACCGCATCAAAGGTGGTCTCCCAGGAACGCTCCGCTTCACGGCAACGCTCCAAGGTACGCTGCAGATATTGATCAAGGTCTACGTGGGCCTTAACACTCACACGATAACGCCAGTGATTAATGAGCAATATAAACAGGCCGCCGCTCCAGAGAAGCAAAGCCGGCAAATTCTGCCAGCATTGCAACAGGAGACCAAGCCCTGACCAGGCAACCAACAAGGAACCGGTATAGAGCCAAAAATTTTTCTTTTTATTAGTTTCTTTCTTCACCATATTTCGTAACTACCTAACCCGGCCCAGCCGGAGCCGTACAGGATGTCTAAGGCGGGCGTTGCCCGCAAGTAAGTAAACTTAATCAGAACATTTAACTCGCAAGCTGTCAACCATGGCCAATTCCTCTTGCCGGTTATTGACCTCGCCATCGAGACGCGCGTCTCTGATTTGATTAAGGATCTCTTTGAATTGAGGCCCGGGACTCAAGCCCGCCGAAATCAAGTCGTGACCGTCAATCTCGATCTCAACAAACTGAAGTCGGGTAATATAATTGGAAAGCGCTTTTTTAACCCGCTTATTCCCATGACCGGCCATAATGTAGAGCAAAATTTCAAGCGGCAGATCGGCAACGCAGGCACAAAGTTTCGAGTTACGGTAAATTTTGCCCTCTCCGCAAAGACGACCAAGTTCGGCGGCGGCCTCGATCCCGCGCCGCCGAAGGCTGACAAAACGCTGCCCGGCATTTTCATCTAAACCTAGGCGCAAAGCGCAGTAATGGGCCTGCCCAGCACTCAGCCCACCGACAAAAGAGAGAAAGTAGACCCGCCAGACTTCAAGTTTCTCTTCAAGATAGAGATACTCGTACCAGGAGACGACCTCCTTGGCCGCCATCAAGCGCGCCTGACGCCGCTGGGCTTTGACTTGGGTTTTTAGTTCTGGAAAAATCTCGCGCCAAAGCTTAAGCTCACTGATACGAAAAAAGATCGGTAAAGGATCGGATTCGGCGCAAATCAATTTCAGTTCATGCAGAATCCGAAAACCCGAAAGCCGCCGGACAAAACCGACTTTAATTGCATTATTAATAAGATGCAGGGTCTGACGACCGATCGAAAAAGAGAATTTTTGTTCAAAACGGATGGCCCGAAAGATCCGGGTCGGATCTTCGACAAAACTTAAATTATGCAAAACCCTGATACTATGCTCTTTGAGATCGCGACCGGCACCAAAGTAATCACGCATCTCACCATAGTTTTTGCGGTTTAACGAGACCACTAGAGTATTAATCGTAAAATCGCGGCGATAGAGATCGACTTTTAAAGAACTTTTTTCAACTATCGGAAGGCTGGCGGGGGCGTCATAGTACTCCATCCGGGTACTGGCAATATCCAGCTTATAACCCTCTCTGGTCAAGAGGACAGCCGTGCGAAAAGGTTCATGACAGTGGCAGCGACCGCAGTAACGTTCGCTATAGAGACGGGCCAGAGCAATACCATCGCCTTCGACAACAATATCTATATCTAGGTTGGGACGCCGCAGCATCAAATCTCGAACCACACCACCGACCAGAAAGAGATTGACCTTAAATTCGTCGGCCAACTCACCCAGTTGCCTGAAGACCATAATCAATTCGGAAGGAAAACTCTCAGTCAACAAACCCTTAACATTTTTGCGGCGCATTTTGCGCGGCCCATCCGAGCCCGCCTCATAGCCTGCAACCCCTTGACCCTCGAGATCGTAAAGAGCTCGCAAGAGATCTTTGCGGGTAATCGCCCCGATAATCGCCCGCTGTTCATCGACCACCGGCAAAAAACGTTGATTACGGCCAATGATTAACTCTTTTATCTGATTCAGGTCAGCATTGGGTGCGATCGGCTCATAATCGGTGGTCATATATTCACTGACATCAAGATCCTTAAGACCATGATAGAGAGCTTTTTCCACTACCTGGCGTGAAATTATACCAACAAGCTTTGAACTTTTCTCATCAATGACCGGCAACACATTGATATTGTAACGGGTCAATAACTCGGCCGCTTTGTCAAGCGCTGTCGCCGGAGTAATTGTCAAGACCGGTGAGGTCATCAGATCGGCGGCCCGAAGCGGCGGCACCACCTCTTTTTCAAGCAGTTCAAAAAGACGTTCCCGACACTGAATCAAAGTCAGCTTCCGGGTCACAGCCGCCGCCGCATAGTGATGTCCACCACCGCCAAAGTGGGCCAGCAAGCGCCCCATATCGAGGGCTGCACTACGACTGCGACCGATGAGATAGATTTTATCATCAAGGCGCAAAAGTGCGATTACAACCTCAAGCCTTTCAATGTCACGCAAGCGATGAACAACCATCGCCACATCGGAGATATAGTGTTCGCGGGAAGCCTCAACCAAGACCACCTTCTGGCCCCGCGGATAGATCGTCCGCTGTGAAGATAAAAGATCGTTGAGCAGGGAAACTTGCTCACGATCAAGGGGATTATTGATAACTTCAGCGACGGTTTCGAGATTGCCACCCTGCTCTAAAAGCCAGGCTGCGGCCTGAAAATCACGGCCCGTAGTACCCTTAAAGGTCAGGGAACCGGTATCTTCATAGAGACCGATCATCATCACCGTCGCCTCATCAGACGGTATCGTGATATTTTTTTCACGTAACTTCTCCGTCATCAAGCTGACCACAGCACCGACCTCAGCAACTTCGACTAAAGCTACATTTTTAAGATCTTCACCGGTTGCAGGGTGATGGTCATAGACAATGACCTCAACCTCCGGTCGGGCTGCGACCTCGGCAAAAGGTCCAATCCGGCTCTCCTGACGAGTATCGACGACGATCAAACGTTTGATTGCCAAGAGATCGATATCTTTGAGACGTTTAAAGGGGTAGGCATAACCACAGGAGTGCAGAAAAAAATTGTGGAGGCTGCGCTCGGGACTGCCGGGCAACACCATCTCGGCTTGAGGATAGAGATGACGCGCCGCCAACATCGCCGCCAAGCCATCAAAATCGGTATTAATATGGGAAGTAATGACTTCAGTCATCCTTCATCCCTCATCCTCCCCCCCTTTTCACGGGGATGAAAACGTCTATAGACCTCTTTTAAGCGTTCGGCATCAACCTGGGTATAGATCTGGGTGGTGGCCAGGTCGGCATGCCCCAAAAGGGTCTGAACAATCCTTAAGTCGGCTCCACCGGAGAGCAGATGGGTAGCAAAGGAGTGCCGCAGAAGATGGGGATAGACCTCCTGTTTAATCCCGGCTTTTAGAGCATAGCGACGAATCGTTTTCCAGAACCCTTCCCGACTCAAAGATTTTCCCGAACGGTTGAGAAATATATAGGTTGAGCTTTTGCCTTTGAGTAACTGCCGCCGCCCTTTAGCAATATAGTCACGCAAATTCCGAATAATCGGTAACGGCAGCGGGACAATCCGTTCCTTATTACCTTTACCGATCACAGTAACGACACCGACATTAAAATTTATCTGCTGGAGCTCTAAACCGACCAGTTCACTGACCCGTAAACCGGCACCATAAAGAACCTCGAACATCACCTTGTCACGCTCACCCAAGGTGGTCTCTGGATCAGGTGCCGCTAACAGGGCTTTGATCTCTGCAACACTTAAAACTTCAGGTAAATTTTTATCGAGTTGCGGGAGCTCAAAACCGGCCAAAGGCTGCCGCCGAATCTCACCTTTAGCAAGCATAAAACGGAAAAAACTGTTAAGCGCCGAAAAACGGCGGCGAATTGTCCGCCGGGCATAAGCCTGTTTGAGTAAGAGAACATATTCACTGACCTGCGCGGGCGAGAGAGATTCAGGCTCAGGGTTTCCCTGGGCTTCAAGGAAGAGACCAAAATGGTCAAGATCGACGCGATAGGCCGCAATCGTCTGAAGTGAGAGCCCACGCTCTAACAAGAGATGATCGAGAAAAATTTCAACCTGTTCGGCATACATGGCTAGTCAGTAGTCAGTAGTCAGTGGTCAGTGCTCGGTAAGCCCATGACAACTGCACTGATTTTACCTTACTTAGAGTAAGAAAACTATTTTTTCTCTTCGCCAAAATCGCGCATGGCCGGGCCATCCTGATCTGTCGGCGAGAGTATGGCGATTGAATTTTTATAGATCAAATGACTGGTAAATTCGTCATTTAAGATCAGGCAATGGTTATCAAAACTCGTAATCCGCCCCTCACGGGCCGTCCCGCTGACCAGTTCGACACTGACCCGGCGGCGCTCGCGCCGCAGCCGATTGAGAAACTGCTCCTGCACATTCGCCTGATGTCTGGTCATCGTTCAGTCTCTCCCGTTCTCTTATAGTGTCAATAATCAACTACTTACCATTCGATGTATGAGTAACAATCTAGCACTCAACAGCAGATTTAGCAAATAAAAACATTAACAAAGTCTTAACAAGCCCGAATAAGACCATTCCCGGTTTTTTTAAAGTGACATCAACCCCACAAACTGCTAAAAGGCGGCGCTGGCTTAAAAAAAACCTCAACCAACTAACGAGAAGATTATGAAAGATTTTACCCGCTATACCGGCACCAACGACTATATTGTTTCCGAAGATCTACAAAATGATGTCAATGTTTCAATCGCTCTGGGCCGCCCCCTGTTGATCAAAGGAGAACCCGGCACCGGCAAAACCCTGCTGGCGCAAAGTGTAGCCGCCGGCCTTGGTCAGGAGCTTTTGACCTGGAATATCAAATCAACAACCAAGGCTCAGGACGGCCTCTATCTCTACGACACCGTCCAGCGCCTTAACGACTCTCGTTTCGGCGGCAATGATGTCTCCAATATCGAGAATTATATTAAACTCGGCAAACTCGGTGAAGCTTTTGCCCGGGAAACTCAAGTGGTCGTTCTGATTGACGAAATCGACAAGGCCGATATCGAGTTCCCCAACGATCTCCTGGCCGAACTTGACGAGATGAAATTCTATATCCCGGAAACCAAAAAAACGATCACGGCCAAACAACGCCCGGCGATCATTATTACCAGTAATTCGGAAAAAGAGCTGCCCGACGCTTTCCTGCGTCGCTGCGTCTTTCACTACATCGAATTTCCCGACCAGGAACTAATGGCAAAGATCGTCCGTGTCCACTTTCCCGACCTTGATAAAAAGATGATCAAAGAGGCGATGGCCGCCTTCTATCAACTCCGCGAGACCGACGGCTTACGCAAAAAACCCTCAACCAGTGAACTTATCGACTGGCTCAAAGCCCTGCTTGCCGCCGGTCACAACGGCAAAGTTGAGCTCAAGAAAGAGCTCCCTTTCTTAGGCGCTCTCTTAAAAAATGAGAATGACTACGAAATTGCCGCCAAACAACGCAACGCCTTTCAAAAACGTAGCTCCCTGGCCTCTTTTCGGAGATAATTGACAAATAAATGTTTACAAGTTTTTTCTACTGCCTCAGGGCCCATAAGATCATGGTCACGCCGACCGAATGGCTGGCTTTAATGGAAGCCTTAAGCCGCGGCTTTGCCGGTAACAGCCTAGTCTCATTCTACCACTTAAGCCGTTCCCTGCTCGTCAAAACCGAAGCCCTCTTTGATCATTTCGACTTAGCTTTTCGCGAATTCTTTACCGGCCTCGAAGTCCCACCCGAGATTTTCGAGGAGCTCTGGCAGTGGTTGGGCAAGGAGACTTTAAAGAGAGAGATCGATAGCGATGCCTCAAAAGGTTTGCCAAAACACGACTGGGAAACCGTCAAGAAGATGTTTGAAGAGCGCCTTAAGGAGCAGAAGGAGGAGCATCACGGTGGCAACCGCTGGATCGGCACCGGCGGGACTTCACCTTTCGGGCATGGTGGGCACCATCCCGGCGGTTTACGGGTCGGCGGCGAGTCGGGCGGTGGCATGGCCATCAAGATTGCGGCCGAAAGACGTTTTAAAGGTTACCGACGCGATATCACGCTTGACGTACGCCAGATCAAGGTCGCCTTGAAAAAGTTGCGCCATCTGCGCCGCACCGGCACTCGCTTGGAGCTCGATATTGATGAAACTGTGGATCAAGCCTGTAAAAATGCCGGTGAGATCGACTTGATCTTCAATCCCGAACATAAAAATGATGTCAAGGTGCTACTCTTGATGGATGCCGGAGGGTCAATGTACCCTTACGCCAAACTCGTGGATCGACTTTTTTCGGCCGCCAACTCCGTCAACCATTTTGCCGAATTCAACCACTACTATTTTCATAATTCAATTTACGATTACCTGCGACCTGAGATCGACGGTCGGGAGCGAATCCCGACTGCCCATATATTAAAGGAACTCAACCCCGACCATAAAGTAATCTTGGTCGGCGATGCCAGCATGGCCCCCTTTGAACTCTTCATGGAGAACGGGATAATCGACTATTACGACAGTAACGAAACCGCCGGTATCGTCTGGTTCGAGCGGATCGCCAAACATTTTCGCCGCACCGTCTGGCTCAATCCGATGCCGGAACGCTACTGGCGCCACCCCACCATTTCCGCCATCAAACAGGTATTCCCGATGTTCCATCTATCTTTAGAGGGGCTTGACGAAGCCATTAAGAAATTAACGGCTTTCTGAAATTGTCCGCAAATCACACTAGATGAAGGCAGAGTCGCAAATCACCTACATCTGCCGGAGAGATGGTCGACCAAAGCCATGAGACCGTGAATAATACGTACTTCACGATGGGTCATTGAGGCTCGGCCAAAGAGGCGGCGGAGATATTCCAGGAGGTGGTCAGGGTTACTCTTGTCGAGGAAATCATTAGTTTCCAGAGTCTTACGGAGATGACCATACATGCCCTGCAGTTCGCTATGAGTGGCAAGCTCCGCAGCGACTTGAGGACTACGATCAGCGCTCTGCAAACGGCTCAGTTCATAGCCGTACAAGAGTACCGATTGGGCCAGATTGATCGATGAGAACTCGGGATTCACAGGAATTGAAGAGAGAATATGACTGTGCCGACGCTGTTCCCGAGCGAGTCCGAAATCTTCACGGCCAAACATGATGGCAACCGGTGTCTGGTTGCCCAGCTCTTCGATTTTTTCTGCCGTTTGAGCTGGAGTATAGACCGGCTGACAATATTTCCCGAGTCGGGCCGTGGTTCCAACCACAAGCTTGAAATCAGCCAGGGCTGTGTCCAGGTCAGTAAAGAGCTCGGCCCGCTCCAACAGATCATCGGCCCCGCAACTTAAAGCCCGAGCTGGATCAGAGAGATGGTCACAGCCGGGCGAAACCAGCAACAAACGACCCAGATTAAAATTCTTCATAGCCCGAGCCACGGCCCCGACATTCTTATTAAGTTTTGGTTCAACCAAAACAATGGCCAACTCCGGCCAGCTATTTTTCATAAGTCACTATTCGTAATTCATAATTTATAATTCGTAATTCCAAAAAAGGAGTCATCCATGAATAAACCACCAACTATCTTTGAACCCTACCAATTTACGGTCGGGGAGAGAATTTTGCGGCGCCGCCAAGGAAAGCTTGAGGATTGGGATGTTATTGCCATAAACGATGCTGAGATCACTGTCAAATGCCCGTTTCACGGCATGGAACTTACTTGGAAAAAGAATCATTTCTGGATTGCCGGCGACTCCGATTGATCTCAAAGAGGGTGACCGCCGCAGCGATCCCGACATTGAGCGATTCGCTACTGCTAGCCAAGGGAATCGTCACCTGCAAGTCGCAATTTTTTGCAACAATGGGCCGCAAACCTTTATCTTCGGAACCTAATACCAAAACCAGAGAGTCGGCCCACTCAACCGTATAGAGATCTTCACCGCCTTCGGCCGCCGCGCCATAGATCCAGAAACCAGCATCCTGACAACGACGCAAAGCATCGGCCAGATTAACAA
Organism: Deltaproteobacteria bacterium; assembly: GCA_030640695.1. GTDB lineage: Bacteria > Desulfobacterota > Anaeroferrophillalia > Anaeroferrophillales > Tharpellaceae > Tharpella. The sequence goes on from DAOWIX010000157.1 coordinate 8,541, forward strand.
CCCGGCTTATCGGCAGGTTTTCCAGAGCCCCGGCGGCAGTTTTGGCGACCGTGGCCGTAATCGCAGCGCTACGTCTCTCTGGCAAAATCATACCTACGGCCCCGGCAGCGGCAGCGGTACGTATGATAGCCCCGAGATTACGGGGATCCGTAACCCCATCAATAGCGACAAGCAAAGACTTCGTCGAACTTTGCGCAGTAGACCGCAACAGTTCTGACAAGGGCGTAAAAACAAAGGGTGCAACCGCTACGGCTACACCCTGATGCCGAACTTCCCCGGCCAGACGATCAAGGGCTGTGACCGGAACAGATTTAATTGTCACCCCGTCCCGGCGAGCGCGCTCGACGAGCTCTTTTACCCGCCGAGCCGGTTTGTCAATACAATAGAGGGTCTGAATCCGGCGTTGTTGACGCCGCAAAAGCTCATCAACCGCATTGATACCGCAAACCAGATTCTCGCCCTTTTCAACAATATCCACAAAACGCTCCATGAAAAGACCACATCTGGTCAATTAGAAAAGAGTAGATACTCTATAAATCAGTTACCGAACAGACGTAAATTAATAAACTTATACCACCAGGAGTCACTTTTCACGCCGGATTCCGGGATTTCGACCTTTGGGGCCGAATGAGCCGTCGCATGGACAGTTGCTGCCTGTGTAAGGGCTGTCGATGCCGCTGGCTGCTGAGAAACCGGGGGATGCATAATGACCACCGGTTCGGGACAGCGTTGATAACAGGGCTGCGGGCAGGGGCTGGAGGCCTGAAAAACTTTTGGCGCAGTTCCGGCAATCTCCTGCTCAAGTTTTTTCTCTTCGCCGACAAGGTCATCTAGCAAACCCTGAACCTTGGCAACTAATTCCTGATTATCAGCCATCAGGCCCTGCAGGTTCAAAAGACCCTTAACTGAACCCTTGATCTTGGCCAAGCGGCTTTTGAGACTTAAAACTACAAGCTCATCTTCCAAAGCCAGAACCCGACAGCCAATCTCTTTATCACCCTCTTGCAGAGTCGCGACTTTACGTTCAATATCGACAATCTGTTTATGAAGTTTCTGATTGTTGAGGAAACCCGAAATCACCGCCAAAGCCAAAAAACAGAAAAGAATAATGGCAACAAAGGAAATAATTCCGCCTCTTTTCTTTTTCTCACTGCTATTTCCTGAAACAGCGTCACCGCTCTCTACTTTTTTTTCAACTTTTTCTTCACTCACAAGTTCTCTCCTGAAAATCTATTATTAGAGTTAGGTTTAATCGTAACAATTTAGCTATCCACCATCAAGTAACAGCAAATGGCGGTGAACTTTGCTTCGCTCTCTGGTTCGAAGACGGATACCCCAAGGGCACTTCCTCGCTTCGCTCAGGGCGCAAGCTCAGCCCGGCTACGGGCTGGCGCCCTGCCTGGAGGTCTGTCCCCACACCGAAACAACTTGGAAACAACACCTGAATCATTACATTTTTTGCTACTTTTTATCATAACATCAGCAAAGATGATGCTTATAACCTTTCTTGGAACTTCGGTCAAGCCGGAGATTTCATGAATTAATCATTTTTTATAACCATCCAGAAGATCAAGAATCTCCTGTGTTTTGCTCTCCATCAACGCCTGATCACCCCGACTTTCGACGTTGAGACGTAACAGAGGTTCGGTATTGGATGAACGTATATTAAACCGCCAGTCAGCAAATTCAAGACTTAGACCATCAATCTGATAGCGCTCTTGGATCTCTTCCCGCGCACTGAAATAGCTCTCGACCATGGCAATCGCGGCTTGGGGATCTTCAATTTTCAGATTAATCTCACCGCTGACCGGAAAACGCCTGATTCTCTCATCAACCAGTTCAGAAAGACTACGGCCACTTTTTGAGATCAACTCAAGCACTAACAACCAGGGAATCATCCCGGAGTCACAGTAGGAAAAATCCTTGAAATAGTGATGAGCGCTCATTTCACCACCATAAAGAGCATCAAGTTGACGCATCTTATCTTTGATGAAAGCGTGACCGGTTTTTGAGACATGGGCCTGGCCCCGGTTTTCGGAAACCAGTTCGATGGTATTCCAGGTGAGCCGCGGATCGTGGATAATTTTTGCTCCGGGATGATGCGCAAGCAGGTTTTCGGCCAAGAGCCCGACGATATAATAACCCTCAATAAAACGACCCTTTTCATCAAAGAAAAAACAGCGGTCGAAATCTCCGTCCCAGGCCAGACCGACAGCAGCTTGATGGGCGACTACAGCCTGACTGGTTAACGAGCGATTTTCGGGCAGCAATGGATTGGGAATCCCTTGCGGAAAGCTGCCGTCAGGTTCATTAAGCAACTTGATCATGGTAAACGGGAGATGGCTTTCAAGCTCATCAAGCACGACTCCAGCGCAACCATTACCAGCATTGACCACGACCTTTAAGGGTTTAAGACAATCTAAGTCGATATAGCCGAGAAGATGTTTAATATAGTCAGGACGGAAATCTAAAGACGTAATCCGACCACAAGTCAAAGATGAAGGAAATTGACCCAATCTGACCAAGGCTTCAATCTGAGGCAGGCCATAATCTCCGCTTAAGGGACGTGATTCATGGCGCACCAGTTTCATGCCGTTATAGTCGCCGGGATTATGACTGGCCGTCACCATAATGCCACCATCCAGATGATAGTGAAAGGTCGCAAAATAGATCTCTTCAGTGCCACAAAGGCCAAGGTCAAGAACCTCAGCCCCACCTTCATTTAAACCTCGGGAAAGGGCGGCGGCAAGAGCTGGGCTTGAGGGACGGATATCTTGTCCGACGGCAACCTGTTTTGGCTTTAGAAAGGCGGCAAAAGCCCGGCCCAGGCGATAGGCCAACTCTTCATTGAGTTCATCAGGCACTCGACCGCGAATATCGTAGGCTTTGAAACATGAAGTTGAAATCTCTTTTACGGCCATCATTCAACTCCTTTAAGATAACTTACATAAGCCGCTCGAATCCCCTCTTCAAGGGTAAATTTAGCTTTCCAACCAAGCGCTGTAAGGCGGGAGACATCGAGCAGTTTTTTCGGCATGCCGTCGGGTTTAGAGGAGTCAAAATCGATGCCGCCGGGATAGTCGACCACGCAACGGACAATTTCGGCCAATTCTCGAATAGTTTGATCGACCCCGGTACCGATATTTAGCAGTTCGGTAGATTTATAGTTGCACATGACAAAAAGCAGGGCCTCGGCGAGATCGTCAACAAAAAGAAATTCCCGCATCGGGCTCCCGGTACCCCAGAGTTCTACGGTGGCCGAAGCTTTGTCGGGAACCGAGAGCATCTTGTCGAGCGCCCCGGCCCCACTTAAAACATGCCCGTGAAAGTCGGCAATCTGCATTAGGTTCAAGTAAAAATCTTTCGGAATTAAACCATACATCTCAGCATCGGCGGCCAGAGCCGCATCAAAACCTGCAGCTGCCAGTTTAGCCAAGTGAAACTTGCGGATCATCGCCGGCATGGCATGCGAGCTCAAAAGATCGTAGTTATCAAAAGGCCCGTAGAGGTTGGTCGGCATTACCGGCACAAAATTGGTCTGATACTGACGATTAAAAGCATAACACATCTCAATACCGGCAATCTTGGCCACGGCATAAGCCGAGTTGGTCGGTTCTAAGGGACCCGAAAGCAGATACTCCTCTCGCATCGGTTGCGGCGCCAGGCGGGGATAGATACAGGAGCTCCCGAGAAAGAGCAGTTTCTCCACCTTAAATTCTGAGGCGGCCCGCAAAACATTACTCTGAATCATAAGGTTTTCGTAGATAAAGTCAGCCGGCCGGGTATCGTTGGCATGAATACCGCCAACTTTAGCTGCGGCGAAAAAAACATAATCCGGTTTTTGGGCGGCAAAAAAATCATCCACCGCTCTTTTATCAGTTAAATCAAGCTCAGAGCGAGTGCGCAAGAACAGGTTTTCATAACCCGCTTTTCGCAAACAGCGCACAATTGCCGAGCCCACCAAGCCACGATGACCGGCCACATAAATCTTGTCGCTCTTTTTCATATAAAAACACCTGTAAGTATTCGGCTTTATTTAAATGTTGTAGCGTAAGGCTTCGTTCTCTGCTTATAGTACCTGAACTCCCAAAAGTAAAGAAAACTATAGATTTATTGCAACAACTATGGCCCCAACCTCAATGATATCCGCAGCATCTATCAACTAGTGATTGATCGCTGGAATGGCCCCGACAAGCTTGGCACCGTTGCCGGGGTCGGGTTTCAGCCAGCGCGACAAGAAATGCCGGATCATCCCGATTAATGGTGGTTGACAAAATTGTTAAAAAAAGTTGACAGAGGTAACTGTAGCGGGTATTTATATCTAGTAAATTGGACTCTTTTAGCGGTTTACTGACGACTACTTCACATCGCCCTTTTCATATGACTGACTTAAAAAATTATCATGCTGATTTACTCTTTCTCAAGCGGACCTCCTTCTGGACGATTGTGGGTTGGACAATTATATGCTTATTTTCCACGTTTTGGAGTGTTGCTACAGAGAAAGAGATAGCTTTAGAATTAGCTCGAAAAGAGGCCCTTACGGTTTTCAACAAGGATCAAGCATTCCGCTTTTGGGCAACCAACCATGGTGGTGTTTATGTACCAGCAACCAAAACCACCCCACCCAACCCGAACCTCAGCCACATACCGGATCGTGATATTGTGACCCCCGAAGGTAAAAACCTTACATTAATGAACCCCGCTTACATGTTGCGTCAAGTAATAGACCAATATGGTGATCTTTATAAAATCAAAGGTAAAATTACCAGCTTAAAATTGTTAAATATTGTAAATGAGCCGGATAGCTGGGAACGGCAGGCACTGCAGGCATTTGACAACGGGGTTAAAGAGGTTTTTGAAGTTAAATTGGTTGAGGGAGTCCCACTCCTGCGATTAATGAAACCAATGTACACTATGGAAGGGTGTTTGAAATGTCATGAGAGCCAAGGATATCAGGTTGGAGATGTACGCGGAGGTGTGAGTGTCTCTATCCCCTTATCACCCTATTACATAACGTCATCAAGAGCGACATTAAGAATATATTTGACCCATACATTCTTTGGACTGGTTGGTTTTCTGGTTATTATTTTTATTTTCTATCGCGGGAAAAGCCGGCTCACTGAACGGCTGGCAGCCGAGACTGCACTACATGAAAGCTCTGAGAAAATTAAACTATTCGCCTACTCAGTGTCCCACGATTTAAAGAACCCTGCAATTGCTCTGCATGGCATCACCAAGTTGTTAATAAAAAATTATCGGGACTCTCTTGATGAAAAAGGGGTTCTCTACTGTGATCGGATAATGAAATCGTCCAATCAGATTATTTCACTTGTAGAACAGATTAATCTTTACATGTCAACCAAGGAACAGCCTATTGTCCTGGAAACCATAAATGCCAACGAGATATTTCAAACCATCAGGCAAGAGTATGCAAATCAATTGAATAAACGCAAAATAAAAAACCGACCCCAGAGGGGCCGGTTTTGATAACCCCTTGAAGGGGGTACTTTGCCTTGCCCCCTGAGAGGGCAAGGATGAGTTGCCCCTTTTGTTGATTTA
>DAOWIX010000008.1 GCA_030640695.1 Deltaproteobacteria bacterium
GAGATGGTCTCCAGATCCCGCATTTCACCCACCATAATGACATTCGGATCTTCCCGTAAGGCGGCTCTGAGACCGCTGGCAAAGCTCTCGACATGAACCCCGACCTGGCGCTGCATAATCAGACAGGCCTGGTTTTCATGGATAAACTCCAACGGATCTTCGAGGGTAATAACATGGGCTTTGCGCTCTTTATTCAAGAGATCGATCATGGCCGCTAGGGTGGTGGACTTTCCACTACCGGTGGGGCCTGTAACAATCACCAAGCCTTTGCGCAGACGGGATAGATTACGTACTGCTGGCGGCAACCCCAGCTCACTAAAGGTCAAAATTTCATGCGGAATCAGGCGAAATACGGCCCCTACTCCCTCATGCTTAAAGTAAACATTGGCACGAAAACGAGCGACTTTCTCAATTTCATAAGCAAAATCAAGATCAAACTCAGATTCAAGATGTTCAATCCCGGATTGAGGAATAATCTCGTAAACCAACAACTTAACCTCTTCTTCACTGAGATCGTGGTAGGCAATGCGCTCAAGATCTCCGTTAATACGCAAGAGCGGTGGCGAGCCGGAGGTTACATGCAGATCAGAAGCTTTATGCTCGATCATCAATTTTAGTAATGCATCGATCTTAGCCATTACAATCCTTCAAGTGGGCAGTATAAAAGTCCGGTTGTTGACGTACAGGCTCCTAGGAGGTTGTACGAGAATAGAACTTTTTTCTCAAATCGAGGCATGCGAAAAAAATTACCGCAGGCATATGTATAATATTCCGAGGATGATTTTTTTCGCATAACGATGAGTTGGGGGAAAAGGGCATTTTCGGACAGGCTCCTAGCTCTCCGGCAAAAAAGTGGCGAATATGCTTTTATCATTGGCTTTCTGATAGGCCTCTTGGGGCGAGATCTGTTTTTTCTGCAGGAAATCCATGATCGCCGTATCGAGCAGTTGCATCCCATCCCTTTTGCCGGTCTGCATGACTGAAGGAATCTGAAAAGTCTTCCCCTCTCGAATCAGGTTGGCAATGGCTGTGTTGCAAAAGAGAAGTTCAAGAGCCGCCAGGCGACCGGGTTTATCAATCCGTTTCATCAGTTGCTGGCAAACCACCCCTTTCAGTGATTCTGAGAGCATGGTGCGGATCTGGGCCTGTTGTCCGGCGGGAAAGGCATCAATAATTCGGTCGATGGTCTTTGCGGCTGAACTGGTATGCAGGGTTCCAAAAACGAGATGACCGGTTTCGGCGGCGGTGATGGCCAGTTCGATGGTCTCCAGATCGCGCATCTCACCAACTAAAATCACATCCGGATCTTCTCGCAGAGCAGCTCTTAAAGCGGCCGCAAAAGATTCGGTGTGAGAACCGATCTCTCGATGGTTGATCAAGCACCCCTTATTCTGATGGACAAATTCGACCGGATCCTCAATCGTCAAAATATGATCTTTACGATTACGATTAATATAGTCAATGATCGCCGCCAGGGTCGTGGACTTGCCACTTCCAGTCGGCCCGGTGACCAAAACCAGCCCTCTGTTTAGCTGTGTAAACTTAAGAATCTGTTCGGGCAAACCGAGATCTTCGACTGACATTATCTTTGATGGGATAACCCTAAAAACTGCGGCGACCCCCCTCTTCTGGACAAAATAGTTGGCCCGAAAACGCGCCACATCGGGAATCTCATAGGCGAAATCGAGATCATTACTCTCCAGAAAAATGTTTTTTTGTTCCTCGCTAATGATTTCAAAGAGTAGCGTCTCCATGGCATCATTGGATATTTCCGGATAATTCAACTCCTCCAATTCACCATGTTTTCTGATTTTAGCCTGCGATCCGGCACTTAAATGAAGATCGCTGGCATCATTATCCATCATATATTTGAAAAAAGCGTCAATCTTGGCCATTTTAAACCTCAGTGTGCAGTGTAAAGAACTCGGCTAACTTACGACTGTCAACTAAAAGCAAAACCCATCTAATCCTGTGCATAGGAATCAGTTAATTCCTCGATTAACTCATTCATCGTTAAAAAGGCTCTCTTCGAGCTCCTCCGGTGATACTGGTTGAGAGAGCTCCGTCGGAACCGTGCCTTCCTGAAAACATTCAAAAAAAGTCTTTTCACTTTCAGGAACTGCCAGCAGTCCGGTTTTTTCATCGATATTGGCAAAAACAATGCCGGACGGCACTGTAAAATTTTCCGGCGGCAGATCGTCCAGGGCGACTTTCATGAAGTCGATCCAGATGGGACAGGCGGTACGGGATCCGGTTTCATGGCGACCCAAAGGTTCAAGATCGTCAAAACCGACCCAGACCCCGGTTACCAGTTGTGGGGCATAACCCATAAACCAAGCATCGTAATAGTCATTGGTAGTCCCGGTTTTTCCGGCCAGAGGTCTTTTCAGGGCGCGAGCGGCACGGCGACCGGTACCTCTTTTGACAACATCAGCCAGCATACTGGTCATCAAATAAGCTGTCTGGGGAGAAATGACCGGCTCCGATTCGGGAGGCATTAGCGACGATAATTCAAGACCCATTACAGCCACCCCTTCGCGCTCTTCGAGGATTTCACCATGACGATCTTCAACCCGCTTGACAAAAACCGGCTTTAAGAGCCGTCCCTGATTGGCAAAAACCCCGTAGGCCGCGGTCAATTCCATCAACGACACCCCAGAGGATCCCAGAGATAGAGTTAGATCGGCATTCAAGGTCGAGGTAAAACCCAATTTTCTGGCGTAATTAATCACCTTTTTTATACCGACCTGGCGTAGCATTTTAATCGTCACTAAATTACGAGAATGGATCAGAGCCTGACGTACAGTTGTCGGGCCGTAAAATTTTTGCTCATAATTGCGCGGCTTCCAGGCTGAACTCCAGTCGTCCCCGCCACCTTTGTAAACTATCGGACTATCAAGAAAAATGGACGCCGGCGTCAGACCATTATCGAGACCTGCGGAATAGATAATCGGCTTGAAAGCTGATCCCGGCGAACGCCGCGATTGAATCGCCCGGTTAAATTCACTGGCTTGAAAATCCTTACCCCCAACCATCGCCCTGACCAGACCACTTTTGGGCTCTAACGCAAACAGGGCAGCTTCGGCCTCAGGCTCCTCTTCCAGGGTCACCTGAATTTCTGGGACAACCTTCCCGCTCACCTTTGTAATTTTGACCAGCACAACATCACCGGTCTCTAAAGCTGCAGAAGGTTTTTTAATTTTGGCTCGGGAATGGCGGGTACCATCGGCCTCGGGACGCCTGGCCCAATCCATATCTTTGAGAGCAAGTTGGGCCTGATAACCGCCGAGATCAAGGGAGACGTTTTGTTTCTCATCATCAACTTCAAGAACCAGGGCTTGGCTGTAGTCTCCTACCTCCAGGCCGGTATCGGGAAAAATTCCCCGATTTTTTTTTAATTTTTCAATAAACTCATCCCGCTCTTGGGCATTTATCAAACGCTGTTGAGCCCCACGGAAACCCCGCCTCTTAGCGAGATCGCGTAATCCTTGATCGATAGCGATCCGGGCCGCCTGTTGCCAGGCAACATCAACCCCAGTATAAACTTGGAGACCCTCCTTATAGAGCTTATCGTAACCATATTTTTTCTCCAGGTAACGACGAACATGCTCTGTATAGTAGGGAGTTTTAGCCGAAGGGTCGCTGCGGCTAACCAGCACAACTTCGGTCAGCAAGGCCTTCTTCAACTGCTCTCGGGTAATAAATTCATGCTCCAACATCTGGCCTAAAACATAACGCTGACGCGCCGCCGAACGTTCAGGATTGGTAATCGGCGATAAATTACTGGGGGCTTTCGGCATACCAGCAATAATGGTCATCTCGGCAAGGTTCAAATCTCTGGTTTTTTTGCCAAAGTACCTTAAGGAAGCCATCTCGACCCCATACATACCATGCCCCAGATATATCTGATTGAGATAGATGAAAAGGATTTCATCCTTGGAGAGATATTTTTCAATGCGATAGGCCAGGATCGCCTCTTTAATCTTTCTTTTAAACTTGCGCTCAGGTGTCAGTAACAGTGATTTTGTCACCTGCTGGGTTATCGTACTCCCACCCTGGACAATACGACGAGCCTCAATATTCTTGATCATCGCCCGGGCAATCCCTAAAAAGTCAAGCCCCTGATGCTCATAAAAACGGCTATCTTCACTGGCAATAAAGGCCTTTTTAAGAAGTTCCGGGATCTCCTCAATCGGTGCCACCTTTCTCTTCTCAAGCCCGAAACGACCAATCAGTTCGCCGTCGTTGGCAAAGACTTCAGTTACTGTATAGGGATGATAATCTTTAAGTGATGTGATTTTCGGCAGGTCACGGGCATAATAATAGAAGACCCCAACCACCGAGCCCACCCCGAGGAGACCTCCGAGGAGAGTCAAAAGGAAAATGATTTTGATAATTTTACGAAACATTATTTATGATAAACTCTTAAAAATTACAGGATGGCTAAGTAAAAATTATAACTTTTGCCACGCCGCCAGACAATCAGAAAGACGTACCAGTTCGGCCGGGCTCAGGGTCGCCGGACGGTCGGTCGGTTCAAATCCGGCGGCAACCAGTTTCTCACACAACTCTTCCCGTTTTAAATTTGTCAGCATACCTTTCAATGGATTGATAATCTGTTTACGGCGCTGACTGAAAATAGTATGCACGAGACGTTCAAATAGATCCGGGTCAGCCACTGGGTAGCGGGGTTGATCAAGAAATTCGAAACGCACAACCCGGGACCAGACTTTGGGACGCGGGGAAAAAGCGGCGGGAGAGACCTTGAAACCTGAATCGATATCGCAATAGAGCCCGGCGTTGACTGTCAATCGACCATAATCACGACTCCCCACCTCCGCTAAGAGCCGAGCCGCGACCTCCTCCTGCATCATCAGGATAGCTCGCGAAAAAAGGTGCCGATATTTGATCAGACGAAAAAGAATCGGGGTCGTAATCTGGTAAGGGATATTGGCGATAACTGCAACCGGGGTTGATAAGTTCTGACTTTCGGTAAAAACCTGTTCGAGATCAGTTTTGAGAAAATCACCACGCTGTAAACAAAAGCGGGCCTCGGCAATCGAGCTGAAACGATTCTCCAAGGGATCCCAGAGATCGCCGTCAGCCTCGACCGCCAGCACCCGAGCCCCACTCTCTAACAATGCTTCCGTCAAAACCCCCTCTCCCGGGCCGATTTCGAGCACGCTTTCTCCGGTCTTTGGCGCCGCCAAATCAATAATCCGAGAGATTGTTTGACGATCCCGCAAAAAATGCTGGCCCAGACGTTTCTTGGCCTGGCGGGCTGAAATTTTAAAGGTGGGTA
>DAOWIX010000006.1 GCA_030640695.1 Deltaproteobacteria bacterium
ACCTCTGGTTGCTGGCCTCTGGCTACTGACCTCTGACCACTGACCACTGAGTTTTTTAATATGGATATTGCAACTTTCGTCGGAATTTTAGCTGGTTTTCCCTGATTATCAGCGCTATCTTTCTGGGTGGATCACTACTGCTGTTTGTCAACCTGCCGGGTTTGATGGTGGTCGTCGGCGGGACTCTGGCCGCAACCCTTTTCAACTTTCCTTTTGGCGACATAGTTACCGCTTTTAGAGCGATGCTGATCGTTTTTATTGATAAGGAGGAGAAGCCTGAAGAGGTTGTCAAGGTAATGATCCAGTTGGCTGAGGTGTGTCGGAAAAAAGGGATTATGGCGCTACAGGATGTGCGCAGTAAGAATCAGGTTCTGCGGAAAGCTTGTCAGATGATTGCGGATGGGGCTGAGCGTGAGATGATTGCCAATACTCTGGTCATTGAGATTGATGCTTTAAGGGCTCGCCACTTTATTCCCCAGGAAATTTTTCGTAAGATGGGTAATATCTCTCCTGCCTTCGGGATGCTTGGCACCTTGATCGGCCTGGTGCAGATGCTTAGTAATCTGGAAAATCCGGAAACCATAGGTCCGGCAATGTCGGTGGCCTTGTTGACAACTTTTTATGGATCTTTGATGGCGACCATGTTTTTTCTGCCTCTTTCCGGAAAACTGAAAGTACGGACAGCCCGTGAAGTATTGATTTTGGAGATTATCTTTGAGGGGGCCCGTTCGATTCTGGAGTCGAACAACCCTCTGATGGTTTATGAAAAGTTGTCCTCTTTTTTGCCGCCGGGAACCCGACAGGAGCTTGAAGAGGAGATCTTTAATCGCAGCTCTGCAAAAGAGTAGGCAGTCATGGAAAAACCTAGAAGGGGGCATTTTTCAGAGCCCGAAAGTGAGGGCGAGAGTGAATGGTTGGCAACTTTTGCCGACCTGACTACCCTGCTACTCTGTTTCTTTGTCTTGCTCTTTTCAATCAGCAGTGTCGACAATAAAAAGTTCATTTCCATCATGAATGAAGTTCGTATCAGTCTGGGGAATGTTGTGCCGATGGCGGTGGAGGAGAAAAAAGAAGTAAAGGGGGATGCGGTGATTAATTTGCTCCCTAAGCAGAAGACGGTAGCGACTGAGTTGGAGGAGATTATCAATGATGAAAAATTGAGTAATTCAACCGTTGTTGATATGGGTGATGAAGGAGCCTTACTCAGAGTCGGCGGTAAGGTGATGTTTGAAAGTGCTTCAGCCGAAATCAATTCCCGGGTACACTCGGCTCTGGATAAAATAATTGCAATGGCGCACAAGAATCCTGAATATCATATAGATATCAAGGGTCATACCGACAATCTTCCGATAAGTGCTGGTAAATTTTTGTCAAATTGGGAACTTTCAGCATTAAGGGCGACAACTGTTTTGCGTTATCTGTTGGAGAAGGGGCTGAGCCCCGAGCGTTTAACGGCAACCGGCTACGCTGATACTCAGCCTCTAGTTCCCAATTTAACTGCTGAAAACCGCTCCCGTAACCGACGAGTTGAATTCCTTTTCAAAAAGCGGATAAAGAAAAAGTGATGGTTTCGAGAAAATTCATCTTTGGGTTCAGAGTAATATAAGGTATCAAAAGTGATGGCTGACCTGAATATCGATAATCTGATGGGTAGGGATCGACGTCAATTTTACCGGGTCGCACCATCGGTCGAAGAGCCGATTATTATCAAGATCGCTGGTGGAGTCTTTCCTCTGATTGAAATCAGTGGTGGGGGTTGTAGTTTGCCGATTGCTGCTCACTCAGGGCTCTCTGATGCTGCTTCTCAGGAGTTGTGTTTGCCTGGTCGGAGTTCTGCTATCAAGGTGCAGTTGCGGGTTGTGAATCTGGGAGAGAAGACTTTTGGTGCAGAGTTTGTTGGTCTTGACGAGGAGTTGCGCGAAGTCATCTGTACCTATGTCAGAAGCCGGGAAATAGAGCTTGTCCGCCGTTTTCGCGGACAAGCCAGCGGTACCTGCTAAAACCCCTCTTTGCTCAAGTTCCCTGTGTTTGTCTCAATTTAGGGTTTGTCCTGACTCAAGTTAGGTTGGGTCAGCTGTCTGCTTCAATTATCTCTGCGACAACACCATTATTGTGCTTAATGGCCTCTTTTGCCAGTTTCTTGCCGAAAGCTAAGGCATCTGTATTCATCTTTTCAGTGCCGGCCGGGACTCGGGCGCTGACTGCTGCCTGCAAAGCTTGAGAAGAGACGACCTTGGTCGCTTCGCAAATAACCCCCAGTGCAACTATATTGCTGAAGAGCTCCTTGCCGAACTTCTCACGGGTGCGTGAGGAGATGGGAATTGCCAGGGCGCTACTTGTCGGGATCTGGTTTACATAGGTTGTGTCGACGATGAAAATGCCACCGGCTTTCAGGTCGAAGGAGTATTGATCGCTGGCTTTCTGACTCATCGCCAGGAGAATATCGACCCAGGTCGCTTTCGGAAAAAAGATCGGGCCATCGGCAATGATGATTTCAGCCCGGCTGGCACCGCCTCGCGCCTCAGGGCCATATGACTGGCTCTGGACAACATTTTTATTATCTAAGATTGCTGCTTCGGCCAGAATGATGCCAGCGGTAATCAGTCCCTGGCCACCGCTGCCCGCCAGTCTTATTTCAGTTTTAGTCTGCTTCACGCTGGTTTTCCTTTTGCCTGGTTTTGCGCCTGTTCAATAATAGTATCGTACTGTTCGCAAAATTCCGGTAACTCTTTTTCTACGAGAACACCCGTAATAATTCGTCCTTCGAGCTCCTTCTGGCTCATTTTGTCAGCCCGACTTTTATCTACAGCAACTTGTTTTTGCCATTTCAACATCTCTACGGCACTACCTTTACGGTTGAGGCGTCCGTAAGTGGTCGGGCAGTGGGTGATGACTTCAACGACCGAGAAACCTTTGTGTTGTATCGCTTTTTTGATGATATTTTGGAGTTGCAGGGTGTGGTAGCTGGTTGTGCGGCCGACAAAGGTGGCACCGGCGGCCTCAACCAGGGCCGAGATATTGAAGGGCCGCTCAATGTTGCCGAGTTTGCAGGTGTAGGCTTTATCGCCATGGGGTGTGGTCGGGCTGTACTGGCCTCCGGTCATGCCGTAAATATAGTTATTGAAGATTATGGTGGTGATGTCGATGTTGCGGCGGCAGGCATGGATTAGATGGTTGCCGCCGATCGCGGTGGCGTCACCGTCTCCGGTTGCAACCAGTACATTTAGTTCAGGCCGAGCTAGTTTAAGGCCGGTGGCGAAAGGCAGAGCCCGGCCATGAGTCGTATGCAGGGTATTGAAATCGACATAGACCGGAGCCCGTCCGGTACAGCCGATACCTGAGACAAAAGCGATATCATTTTTGTCGATAGCCAGAGTGTCAATTGCCCGTAGCATATTTCCTAAAATAGTTCCAATACCGCAACCCGGACACCAGATATGGGGGAATTTTTTGCTGTGGCGAAAATATTTGTTGACCAGTTGGCTGTTGCTGATCATCGTGCTAATCCTTTAACTGTTTTAATGATTTCATCCGGGGCGATAATTGTGCCGTTGACCCGGTTGAGTTTTTCGATTACCGCCTTGCCGGCGTTGACCCGCAATACCTCTCGATAGATCTGGCCCATATTAAGTTCTGGGACGAGAATGGTTTTAAGTTGCGGGAGGAAGTGTTCCAGGGCAAACCGGGGGAAAGGCCAGAGTGTGCCGAGTTTGATCAGGCCGACCTTGATACCTGATTTGCGTAACTGCTCTAACGCCGAACGGGCTGACAGAACCATGCTACCGTAAGCCAGGATGGCGTGTTCGGCATCTTCCATCAATTCGTAGTCAACCAAGCAGATTTCGCGAAACCCGCGTTCTATTTTGGCAAAAAGTCCGCGAATATTGTCGCGGGCTTCATTTGGATTGGCGGTTGGAAAGCCCTTGGCATCATGAACCAGTCCGGTAATGTGGTAGCGATAGCCGTCGCCGAAACTGGCCATTGGGGCAACTCCGGTGGCGGAGCGTTCATAAGGTAGATACCACTCTGGCGGCATATTAGGCTGAACCCGGTTAACCCGTTCGACCATTGACCGGGGGGGGAGGCTGACTCGGGCTCGCATATGGCCGATTACTTCATCCATGAGGATGATGACGGGATTGCGGTATTTTTCGGAAAAATTGACCGCTTTTATCGTGTAGAGAAAAGCTTCTTCAACGCTGGACGGGGTCAAAACGATGATCGGATGATCACCATGGGTTCCCCAGCGGGCCTGCATGACATCTCCTTGTGAAGGGCTTGTCGGGAGACCGGTTGAGGGGCCAGCCCGCATGACATTGACAATGACCATGGGAATCTCGGCCAGACAGGCAAAGCCTAAATTCTCTTGCATCAGAGAAAAACCCGGCCCCGAGGTTGCGGTCAGAGTTTTACAGCCGCCAATGGAGGCGCCGATGATGGCGGCAATGCTGCCGATCTCATCTTCCATCTGGATGAATTTTCCTCCACTTTCAGGTAGCCGATCTGCCAGAATTTCAGCTATCTCTGTTGACGGAGTGATCGGGTAGCCGGCAAAGAAATCGACGCCAGCAGCCAGAGCCCCTTCGGCTACCGCCTCGTTGCCCTGCATTAGTTGGTAGGAGGTTTTTTTCTTCATGATTTCTCCTTCCCGGGCTCTGTAAGCGATTTGGCTTCTTCAACATTGATGGCAAAATCGGGGCAACGAAGCTCGCACATATGGCAGGCGATGCACTTCTCGGGGGCTTTGGCAAAGAGTCGGCGGTTTTCATCCATGGCCAGCACCTCTTTGGGGCAGAAGGCGACACAGATACCACAACTTTTACACCAGTCGGAAAATATCGTTATTTCGGGGTGGCCTGCAAAGGCCATCTCTTTGGGCTTTTCTTTTTTTGAAAGCATGATTTTTCAGTTCTGTGGTTAATCGTTAGATGTCGCTAAATAGGTGGTTTAGTTTTTGTTGAATCGATGCCGTGGGCAACCGATGACGGTATCAAGACGATGCTTTAATCTTCGCATACACCCGAAAGATAGTGCTTGTCAATTGCTTTTTTGAAGCTTGCAAATTGTGATCGATACTGATAGAAACTGGGACAATATTGGGATGGTGAATTAGTTTGTCAGGAGTGGATATGTGCAGATTGTTTTCAGTTCGTAGCTTGTGGACATTGTTTATCTTCCCGTTGATTACTTCCGTTCTCTTTTGGGGCCTGATAACTCCTCCGTCTGAGGCTCGAGAAGGCCGAGTGCACCGCGTTGCGGTACTCGCTTTCGCACCCCCTTTTCTCAAGTCTTACGAAGGTTTGCGGGCCGGGCTTGAGGGCCGGGGATATAGCCTCGATGACGATCTCTTTTTTGATGTCCAATGCCTCAACCGGGATATCAGCCAAGTGGCACCGTTGGTGGAGAAGTTTCTTGACACCGATTACGATCTGATCTTTTCAATTACGACGCCGGTAACCCAGGCGGTTCAGGCCTCTCTGGTCGCAAGCAAAAAATCTATACCCGTGGTTTTTACGACGGTTGCTGATCCTTTAGGTTCAAAAGTGGTCAATAATCTGCGTCACCCGGGTGGCAATTTTACCGGAGTCAGCCATCTCTCCATCGAGTTGTTGCCGCAGCGTTTACTGCTTTTCAAAAAGGCTTTTCCAGCCCTGCGACGAGTTGCGGTTTTTTTTGATCCGCAAGAGGAGATCTCCAAAAGATCTTTTAATCAAGGATATTTGCGTAAGGCGGCGACCGCTGCCGGGGTTGACCTGGTCGTCAACCATGTTCGTAATCATGACGATATGATTAAATGTTGTCAGAGTTTTACTGCTGACCAAGCAGATGGACTTTTCATGGTGCCGGATGCGCTCTCGGTAGCTCATTTCAAGGAACTTCTAGAACTTTCGCATCATCTGAAAATGCCTCTAATGGTGATTGATAATATGCTTTTGCAACACGGCGGGGTAATGGGCTATAGTCCCGATTTTTATGGAGTCGGATTTCAAGCCGCGACCATCGTCGATCAGATCTTTAAGGGGCTTCCTCCGGGTGAGATCGCTGTTCAAAATCCCGAAAAAGTAAAACTGGTTGTCTCTTTAAAGGAGGCTCAGATTCTCGGTCTTGATATCAGTGATGAGATTCTTCTGCAGGCGGATGAGGTCTTGCGGTGAAGGTAAAATTTTCTCTTTATCGTAAATTTCTCTCTGGTTTTGTCGTGGTTGCGGCACTTCCCTTACTGCTCGGTTCCCTCTATTTTTATAAGGTTATGCAGGGTCATCTTCGTCAAGATGTTGAGCGCCTTAGCCTGGTTCAATCCCAGTTTGCCGGCAATCAGGTTAGCTGGAATATTAATGAGATCGACCGGAGCCTCTCCTATACTGCGAGTCAGTACCTTTTTAAAAAAAGAGATGCTATGCTCTTATCGTGGGCCTATCGTCAGCACTCCGAAATTCGCAAAATTGTAATCGTTGACTTGGATAACAAAGTTGTTGAGGCTTTGTCACGGTATGGTTACATGAGTCCTGGCATGCCCTCTCCGTTGCTCGATTTCGAGGTTGATTATCCGCAGAAGAGAAAGATTTTCTTCAGTCAATGGCAGCTTGAACCGCAGTTGGTGGTGGTCTATCCGATCAAATCTTTAACGACCGGCAAACAGCAGGGCTACCTTTTTGCCGAGCTTGCCTTGAAAAATCTTTTCAATGCTTTTCCAAGGCAGAAAATCGGACAAGGCAGGCTTTATCTAGTCAATCTCAAGGGCGAAATTGTCTCCCATGCCGATATCAATCATGTCCTCAAGGGGGCAAAGGTTGATCATCTCTTACCGGTAGAGAAAGTGTTGGCGGGCGCCTCTTCAGCCCTGGGTGAATACTCCAATCTTGCTCAGGAGGCGGTTCTCGGGGTCGCTGTTCGGATTGAAGGGTTGCCGTTAATGGTGGTCAGTGAGACGCCGATTGCTCAAACCTATGCTTTATCGTATGATTTACGCAATACCTTCGTCTATGTTTTCTGTTTTGCCTTAAGTTTGATTCTCCTGGGTAGCTGGTATCTTTCGCGTTCGATGACGCACCCTATTGAAAGGCTTTATCGGGCTACGGAGAAGATTCGTGGAGGGAGTCTGGAAGTGCTGACAGGCGAATTTCCGGATGATGAGATAGGCTCTTTTGCTCAATGTTTCAACCAGATGGTAGCGGCCTTGAAAGAGGATCGTGAGCTGCGCGAAAATGCTGAAATTAAATTGCGCGAAAGTGAGCAGCGTTATCGTACCGTAGCCGATTACGCCTATGATATGGAGTGTTGGCGTGATTCGGAAGGTAAATTTATTCATGTATCACCTTCATGTCTGATGATTACCGGATATTCTCCTCAGAATTTTTATGCCAACCATCTCTTGATGGATGAGATTGTTTTGCGTCAAGACCAAGAAATTTTTATCGGCCACCGACACGATGTTATGCTTGATGGAACGGTTATGCCGATTGAGTTTCGTATTCGTCACCAAGATGGTTCGGTTCGCTGGTTGAGCCATATTTGTCGTCCGGTAGCCGGTTCTGGAGGGGAGAACTTAGGAGTTCGGGGCAGTAACCGAGACATTACAGCTCGTAAATTTGCCGAAGAGATTCTGGTGGCAGAGCGTGAACGACTCGCCATTACCCTGCGTAGTATCGGGGATGGCGTGATAACCACGGACAATAGAGGTCACGTGACCTTGCTTAATCCGGTGGCCGAGAACCTGACTGGCTGGAGTTGTGATGCGGCTTCAGGTCGGGCGGTCAGTGAAGTCTTCCGGATTATTCACGAACGTAGTCGCGAGACCCTCTCTTGTCCGGTGGCCTTGGCTCTAAAAGAGAATCGAGTCGTGGAGCTCGCCAATCACGCCCTGCTCATTTCTCGTCTAGGCGATGAGATTGCGGTTGCTGATAGTGCGGCTCCAATTGTTGGTCAAGGCGGGCAACGAATTGGTGTGGTTCTGGTTTTTCGTGATGTCAGAGAGGAGAAAAAACTTCAACAGGAACGTTTGCGCAGTGAGAAACTTGAGGCAGTCGGGGTTTTAGCCGGTGGAATTGCCCATGATTTTAATAACTTGTTGATGGGTCTACAGGGTAGCCTTGATCTGGTCAGACTCTCTTATAGTCAGGGGTTTGAAACGACCCTGAAACATCTGGAAAAAGCTGAAAATGCGATTGTTCGGGCGGTCTCCCTGGCCCAGCAGCTTCTTACTTTTGCCAAAGGTGGGGCTCCGGTTAAAGGTGAGGTGGAGCTACCATCACTGGTTAAAGAGTCGGCCGAGTTTGTTCTTCACGGCTCTCAGGTAAAAGCTGAATATGAGATTGATGATGATATCTGGGCTGTTGAGATTGATGGTGGACAGATCAGTCAAGTGCTTAATAATCTGGTCACCAATGCGCGGCAGGCGATGGCAGATGTCGGGGTGGTTTGGATTACTATCGCTAACCAGAAAATTACAGATGATTCCGGCGAAAGCTTAAGCCCGGGTTTTTACGTCAAGGTCTCGGTGCGTGATCAAGGTTGTGGCATTGACTCTGAGATCATACCTCATATATTCGAGCCCTACTATACAACCAAGGAGAGCGGCAGCGGACTCGGCCTGGCAACCAGTTACTCTATCATTGCCAACCATGATGGTCGTCTCGATGTCGCTTCCGAGCCTGATATCGGTTCAACCTTTACTTTTCTTCTGCCGGCGACCGGTCAGCATAGAGAAAACAGCCTGACTGCTTCCCGGGAATTATTGTTGACGCTTGATGAAAATACTAAAATTGGTAGAGTCCTGCTGATGGATGATGAAGAGGTGATTCGTGAGGTTGTGACCGAGATGTTAGGGATGCTTGGCTATGAGGTGGTGGCGGTTGCCGATGGTGAGGCTTTGCTTGAAACTTACAAGAAGGCTTTGCAGGATGGTTTGAGTTTTCAGGCGGTTTTGATGGATCTCTCAATTCCCGGCGGAATGGGTGGTCGTGAGGCGATTAAGCAGCTCCGGGAGATTGATAGTGAGGTGAAAGCCATCGTCTCCAGTGGTTATTCCCAGGATCCGGTAATGGCCGATTATCGAGCTTATGGTTTTAACGGTATGGTTGCCAAGCCCTACAAAGTTGAATCCCTGCTTGCGGTTTTGCAGGATGGTGAGCGATGAAAGTTGGGGGAGGATTAGAGGATGATGCTCTTTGCCGGCACGCTGTTCCAGATCAGGGTCAGGGTGTAAACGACCATGATGACGCCAATAAAGAATTCAAAAAAGATACTGAAAATTGCCCCGATGGCCGCGCCAATCCCGGCTTTAAAACTCTCCCTTTGGCTCTTGAAGGCAAAGGCTAATTCGCTGACAAAGGCTCCGCCAAAGGCCCCTAGTAATGAGCCGCCCGGGGCTGGAATGAAGAGCAACCCTAAAATAAAACCGACAAAGGCACCGATAATGCCGTACTTACCGGCCCCCATCACCTTGGCGCCTAAACTGGTGATGAAATATTGCCCGATTGAGCCCACCAGCATTAGACCTAAAAGTATCATAACGGCTGGACCGGTGATTATCTGAAAATTTGTGAGCAGGGCGTAAGCCAGGGCTCCGACAAAGATCAGGCCGCTGCCGGGCATAACCGGTATCAAGGTGCCGATCAGGCCGATCATGCAGAGGGCAATCAGGAGGGCAGTTTCCATTGTATTTGTGGTCTCAGTCAACCGTGGCCAGCTTTTTCACTGACCACGGTTGACTGTAGATGCTTTATTTGACCATCTTTTTAGGTTCGTAGACACAGTAGGGCTCTTCCGCCATGTAATTGCCGGTCGCCTCAAAAGCCCGGGCGCGGCAGCCGCCGCAGGCTCTTTTGTATTCACAAATACCACATTTCCCTTCGAGAGAGTCATAGTCTCTAAGCTTATTAAAAACTTGGGAATCTTCCCAGATTTTCTGGAAGTTGGTTTCGAGAATATTGCCGGCCTTGGCTTCGAGATAGCCGCAGGGTTGAACGTCGCCGGTATGGGAGACAAAACAGAAACCGATACCGCCCAAACAGCCCCGGGTAACAGCATCAAGGCCATGGGTTTTAAAGGTTACTTTTTTGCCTTCGGCCTTGCTGCGCTGACGTAAAATGCGCAGATAATGAGGGGCGCAGGTCGCTTTGAGCTGGAGCGGAACCTTGTCCCGTTGGTCGTAAAACCAATTTAAGGTTTTCTCGTACTCTGTAGCCGGGATCTCCTGTTCTTCGAGCTCTTTACCGCGACCGGTGGGAACCAGCAGAAAGATGTGGTGGGCAACGGCTCCTAGTTTGACCGTGAGATCGAGGATCGCCGGAATTTCCGTAAGATTGAGCTTGGTGATGGTCGTGTTGACCTGAAACTCCAGGCCGTTATCGCGGGCATAGTCCAAGGCTCT
>DAOWIX010000003.1 GCA_030640695.1 Deltaproteobacteria bacterium
GGCTGCAGTTTTCAAAAGCACTGTTTTATCCATTTAAATTAAACCTGATACTACTATAAAATGCTCTAAGCCGAATTAAGCGAAATCCAAAGTCTTCCAATCACATCTGAATGACCACTATTCGATCAGGCTGGATACTAACCAAGAGCGCCTGTAGAGTCAAGCCTTTTCCGACCTCTTTTTCGAGATCCTCAAATTGGCTCTGGCACCGGTTTTCTTAACAATTATCTTGACATCACCTGACAAGATGTGTCAACTCTAAACACTGCAGAAGCATTATAACACAAACATTTTTTGTATATCCACCGACAGATCACAAGCACCCACAATAAGCAAAAATAGCATTTGACTAATAACAATTCAAGTGAAAATTACTTTGTAGAGCCAACTTGAAGGAGGAGCAGCATGACGTACGAAACAGTAATTTATGAACGTCAGGATGGAGTCGGTATTCTTCGTTTGAACCGGCCGGAAAGAATGAATGCGGTTATCGAACAGCTCTACCTTGATATCCAGTCCGTTCTAGTGGAAGCTGAAAAGGATGACCAGGTTCGCGCCCTGATCCTGACCGGCTCAGTGCGGCCCAAAGGTAATAAACAGGCTTTTTGTGCTGGCGCTGATTTAAAAGAACATAAAAAAGGAGAGCGGACGGCCTGGCAAAAACGCGAATATATTCTCTTGGCTCATGAAACCACCCGGCTTCTCTATGTCTTTCCCAAACCAGTTATTGTGGCGGTCAACGGCCCAGCCCGCGGAGCCGGCAGCGAGATGGCTTTAAACGGTGATTTTCTCTTAATGGCCGACACGGCATCGATCGCCTTTCCAGAAACCGGCCTCGGCACCTTCGTCGGTGGCGGCGTCACCTCCCACTTAGGCAAACTTATCGGCCGCCAGAAGGCCAAAGAGCTGGTCTTTACGGGCCGGGTCTTAGATGGCAAAGCGGCGGTTGAAATGGGACTTGCCCTCAAATCAGTTCCGGTTGAAGAGCTCATGCCGACAGCCCTCGAACTGGCTGCGACCATGGCTCAGAAAGCACCAATCTCGATGAAATTCGCCAAAACCATTCTCAATCAGGCAGAAAGCCTTGACCTGCAGACCGCTTTAATGATTGAAGCGGAGGCAATTTTATCCTGCATGACCACCGAAGATTGGCGCGAAGGAATCGTCGCCTTTGCTGAAAAACGCACGCCAGAATACCACGGGAGGTAAAAATATGATTAGTGACAAGATCCTTAATGCCAATTCAATCGTCGTCGTCGGAGCTTCAAAAACGGTCACCAAGCGCGGTTACCAGGCGATTCGAATTCTCTTGGAAGAGAAATATGAAGGAACCATCTACGGGGTCAACCCCAAACTTGAAAGTGTTCTTGGAATACCTTGTTACCCCAAGGTTTCAGCCATAAGAGAACCGGTTGACCTTGCCCTGATCACGACCCCGGCCGCAACCTTGCCGGCGGTTCTCGAAGATTGCGGCAAAAAAGGGGTTGCCGGAGCCGTGATTATCGCTGGCGGTTTCGGTGAACTCGGTGCTAAAGGCAAAGAACTTGAAGCACAGATGGTTGAGACCGCCCGCAAATACAATATCCGCCTGATCGGCCCCAACACCTCGGGCATGATCAACATGCATAAAAACCTTAATCTGGTCGGCCTCCGCGATGCTCCGAAAGGCAATATCGCCCTGATTTCGCAAAGCGGCAACATGGCCCTGACCATGATTACCGAGGCCAAGATAAAAAGCCAGGTCGGATTCTCTTACTACGTCGGGGTCGGTAACGAGTCGGATATCAGCTTCCACGAATACCTGGAATTCTTCGAAAATGATCCCAATACCAATGCCATCCTGATGTATGTCGAAGGCATGCGCAACGGCCGCAAATTCCTCCAGCAGGCCTACAAGACGGCCCGCAAAAAACCGATCATACTCTTAAAAAGCGGCCGTTCGGCGACTGGCAAACGGTCGGCCGGATCACACACCGGGGCTTTAGCCGGGATGTCAGAAGTCGCCCGTACAGCTTTCAAAAGAGCCGGCATCATCGTTGTCGAGAAATCAGACGAGATGCTGCCCTGTGCCGAAACTCTGGCCAACCTACCACCTATCAAAAACAATAACGTCGCCATCCTCGCCGATGGCGGCGGCCATGCCACGATCGGCGCTGACGAGTTAACCGATTTAAAGGTCAACCTGCCGGAAATAAATGGTAAAACCAAAGATAAACTACGCGCCATTCTCCCGGCGGCAGCCTCATTAGCCAACCCTATTGATGTCGCCGGCGGCGCCGACGACAATCCCCAGGTACTGGCTCAATGCGCTCGCATCCTGCTCCAGGATCCCAATGTCGGCGGCGTTCTGGTGGTTGGACTCTTCGGCGGTTACAGTATCCGCTTTTCGGAAAGCCTGGCTTATGCCGAAGAAGATACAGCCCACCAACTCGGCAAACTGGTTAAGGAGACCGGCAAACCGATCATCATGCACTCACTCTACAGCTTTGCCAAACCTCACTCACTCGACCTTTTGCGCTACTACGGCATTCCGGTCTTCGACTCACTTGAACTGGCCTGTAAATCGATCGGCGTCCTGGCTGAATATGGCGGCTACCTGCGCGGCTACAAAAGTAAAGTCAAATTTGTCTTCAGCATGGGTGCCAAAGCCAAAGCCCGGGGCCGTGAAATCATGCATACGGCCCGCCAAGAGGGCCGTACCGCTCTTCTTGAAAACGAAGCCAAGGAGCTGGTCAGTCTACATGGGGGCATGATCTGCCAGGATTGCCTGGCCCAATCCCCGGAACAGGCGGTGACCATGGCGGCGGGATTCAATGAGAAGGTGGTCATGAAGATCGTCTCTCCTGACATTCTCCATAAGAGTGATGCCGGCGGGGTACTCCTCAATCTGCGAAAACCAGATGATATCCGCAACGCCTATATGGAGATTATCGACAATGCCCGCGAATATAATCCCGAGGCCAACATCAAGGGGGTTCTGGTCGCTCCGATGGCTAATGAGGGCCTGGAGATTATTATCGGCACCAAGATCGACGATCAGTTCGGACCGGTCATCATGTTTGGTATCGGCGGCATTATGGTTGAAGTTTTAAAAGATGTCGTCTTTCGCGTCCTGCCAATCTCACCCTACTCGGCCCGCAATATGATCAATGAAATCACATCAGTAAAACTCCTCGACGGTTTCCGGGGCCAACCACCGATTGATCGTAAGGCGATCAAACGCCTGCTCCTGACCGTCTCGGAGATTATCGGTTCCTACCCCGAGATTCAGGAGATGGATTTCAACCCGGTAATTGCTTACGAAGAGGGGCTTAATGTGGTCGATGCCAGGATTATTCTAAAAAAACCTTAACCTTGCATCTTGCAATATATAGGGCGCAAACTCTGAGAAGTCGTAATTTTTCACGATCTTCCCAGAATTTGCGCCCTTTACAATATCGGTGTATCACCCAAAAGGGAAATTTTGATTATTTTTATAGTGGGCTTGGCAGTCGGACTGCTCTCGACTATTTTCGGACTCGGAGGCGGAATTATCATGGTTCCGGTTCTGACTGCAATCGCGGGCCTCTCCCATGTTGAGGCGATGGCAACAAGTCTCGGCACTATTGTCTTGGTTTCAATGTGGAACTCATGGCGCTACAATCGAAAAGGTTTGATCAACTGGAAGATTGTCTTATGGGTCGCATTGGGTTCTGGTATCTGCGCCGCACTGGCAGCCCGAACCGCCCCACTTTTGCCTGAGAAAGTCCTCGTCGGCCTAATGCTTATAGTCCTCTTGGCCCTGACCTGGAAGACTTTCAGCTTAGACCATATTGCTGAAAAAAAGAGGAGTACCTCAGGCCATAAGGCAGCTTTAGGAATAGGCTCATTAAGTGGCCTGGTCGCCGGATTTACCGGAATCGGCGGCGGTGGCGTCACGACCCCATTAATGCTGATAGCCGGATTGGTAAAAAACCGCAGTGCCGCCCCAACCTCCAATGCCATCATGATCTTTACAGCCGGTGCCGGGGCGCTAGCCTACGCCCTTAACGGGCCTTTCAGCTGGCCCCGATTCGGATTAATCCAGGCAGATTACTCACTGCTCTTAGGATTAGGTGCAATCATCTCCTCATTTGCCGGTATAAAGATAAATCATCTGATCAAACTTAAACTCCGAAAAACTGTCCTCGGCTTCATCCTGCTTTTCATCGCCATGCGTTTATTATTCCAACTTATCTCCCTGTAAAAGCACTAGGGCACCTTGAAAAATTGTCTTTTTGCAGCACCCATCGAGAGTCCTTCGAATTTCATCAACTCTCTTTCAACAAATTATTCTGCTGATTCAAAATCCGCTTAATCTCCGTCGCAACCTTGCGACAAACAGCGACTGGATGACTACCTTCACACTGCCAACCGAGCTCTACAGTTTTAATAAATCTACTGATTGCGGCATCGGTCAAGGCCTGAGGGTTGTGAGCCCAGGCGAGCATTCCCTGGGTCTGGTCACGACAACTTAAGTCGATATTAAAACCGTACTGAAAGCCTTTGAAAGCCATCAGCACTGGATAGTAACTATAATCGCGTTCCCCTGGAGCCCAGAGTCGCAAAAAAGCATACTCAACCACCTCTTTGGCAGTTTGTCCCTCCGAGGCACGGTGTTTACGTCTCTGGATTACCCCGCGCAGCTCGTTGTCAGCCAGCCGCCGTTCGCGCCACTCCCCTTTTTCATTCCGACCCAGATCACCACCCAGAAGGAAAAGACAGAGATAGTCCTCAAGTTGGGGCTTAAGTTCACCAAAAGCAATTTTTTCGAAATTGAGGTGCAAACTATGCGGCTTTATCTCCGCAACAAAATTAATGACCTCATCGATATAGAGGGCGACCAGACCGGGATCCATAGAGAGCGGCATCGAAAAACTACGCGGATAATCGAGACGCACCAGAGAATATTCATAAAAACCACCCGGCTGGGATCCGATTCGAGGCAGCGACAAAAACGAGCGACCGCGAATGTGAGCATCAAGATAGCCTCCCAGACGCCAACTTATATCATCAAGAAAAAAGGCCTCATAATATTGCATATTCTGAAAAATAAGATCGCTGATCCCACCCTTGAAGGGTTTGTCAAACGTGGCAAAACGCCCCAGATTACTGAATTCCAGCTCGACCCCGATCGGAGTATTACCAGGTCGACTATGTCTGGAAAGAAGCCCTGCCAGATCATCAAAATCTGCAAACGGCAAGATCTCCGACAACCGGGAGAGCGTTAAAAGGGCATAGGCATAGATACTTCGCTGGTTTTCGGCAATCACCTGCTCAATCAGAGAATCAAGCAGGGGAGCGCACTGAGAACGATGATGGTTAAACCAGATTATCGCCGCCAGATTGGGAAAAAAATCGTAATAACAGTCCGGCGAATGGAAAGGCAGATGCAGCCGCCCCAGATCACGCCGGATCACTTGAACCAGATATCCGAAAAGCAGATGACGGAAAATCAATCTTAAATAGGGTCGGAGAATTTCTTGCCGGCGCCAGACCCGGCGACTTATCATATGGCGACGATATTGACGGGCAGCGGCGATCTCAAGATTACGGTGGAAAGCGGAAAAAGACTGGGAATGGGGATTTTGATTTTTAAAAAAAAGAAAACGACGCCGATAGGTAACGCCGATAAATTCACGCAACAACATCAAACGCTCAACCGCAGTCAAGCGTTGATAGACCCCCTCGTAATGGGTCGAACGGAGTTGCTCCGGAAAAAAGAAAGCCAGCGGTCTACACCAGAGTAGTGGTCAGTTATCAGTGGTCAGTAGAAAAAATTATCACCTTACCACTGCAGCTATCCATACAAACTAAGACCTTTTATAAACAATTAACCCGACGTGGTCAACTCCTTTATCCTCTGTAGTCGGTAAATTTCTATGAATAGTCACCACGGCTATATTTTTCGACCTCAACCCGGGCCATGACCAGAGACTCCTGCATCAAGTCGGCAAGCTCTCCATGCTCAACATGGTCCATATACTCCATCATATCTCTTGATACCTGATCTAGAACCTGAACCGTTTCTCTCATCTTTTCAGGGTCAAGACGTTCTCGATTGAGCCCTTGACGATAGGCATCAAGAATATCGATAAGCTGTTCGGTATCTTTGATGCCACGCTCACGCAGGTCAGCAGATTCCGGCAGTCCATCCAGGGCCGTCACTTCATAGACGGGAAAAGTCGCAAATCCGGGCTGTACAGAGTTACTTTTAAGCACCTCCCCAGAGCCCTGACTTTTCATTTCCTGATCAAGAAGCTTACCGAACTCACCTTTAACATCTTGGCGGTCGGCCGTTGGTTTACTTCCCACACCAGCAACTTGGCCGGCTGAAACTGTATCTATTCCATCAACACTCATGGTAAAGCTCCCGCAGGGACTCCCTTAATCGCTCAAAGGGTAGTTTGGTCTGCTCCTTAGTTCTCATATTTCGACATATAGCCTCGCCTTGTGCCAACTCATCCTGACCGACTATAAGAGCATAGATGACCCCATCCTTATCGGCTTTTTTGAGCTGGCTCTTGAGACTTTTCTGCTGAAAACTCAAAGTTGTCACCTGGGCCTTACGATTAAGATCCACATGTATCGGAAAAAGCAGACCTAAAGCTTCCTCCCCAAGAGGAATCAATGCCACAAGAGGCGACGTTAAAGGAGCAACCTCACTGCCAATCAACATCATGAGACGTTCAAAACCGATGGCGAAGCCAAAAGCCGGGGTCGCTTTGCCACCGAGCTCTTCGACCAGACGATCATAACGACCTCCAGCTGCCACCGCATTCTGAGCCCCGAGATCACCAGCCAGAAACTCAAAGGTCGTACGCGTATAATAATCAAGACCACGAACGAGCCGGGGGTTGATTTGAAAATCAATTCCGGCATCTTCAAGCAGGCCGCAAAGACCGGTAAAATGCAGACTACAATCATCGCAAAGCGAATCACTTATCGGCGGCGCATCGGCAACCGCCTCCCGGCAATACGGATTTTTACAATCCAAAGCCCGAAGCGGATTTTCTAGACTCCGACGCCGACAATCTTCACACAACGCTTCGTGGCGTTGGCTCAGATAATCTTTAAGATGATCACGAAAAGCTGGTCGACAGGCATCGCATCCGAGACTATTCAGATGCAACTCTACTCCTTTGATTGAGAGTGCATGAAATAACTGTGCCAACATCACCAGGGTTTCTGCATCCTGATAGAAACTCTCTTCACCAAAGACTTCTGCGCCGAGCTGATGAAACTGACGATAGCGCCCTTTTTGCGGACGCTCATAGCGAAACATCGGACCAACATAATACAACTTATTGATTTCACTTGACTTTCCGAGAGAGTATTGATTGTAAGCACGAACTACAGAAGCTGTACCTTCTGGTCGCAGAGTCAAAGAACGATCCGAACGGTCGGCAAATGTATACATCTCTTTTTCGACAATATCGGTCTCTCCGCCGATGCTACGGGCAAAAAGTTCCGTCGGTTCCAGAAGGGCTAAGCGCAACTCGGCAAATCCATACCCTTCAAGCAGATCACGAAATTTATCTTCAACCAAGCGCCAGCGAAAACTCTCCGGCGGCAAAACCTCATTAAAACCTTTGACCGTTTTTATCTGTATTTTCTTCATAATTCCTTAATCCGGCAACGCCGGAATTAAACTAGTTTATGTTCACTCATAAGAAAAGATTAACTTACTCATGAATGCTTGTCATAAAAAGCAAGAAAATGGTTTAACGTTTTTTATAACCACAGATTACACGGATGGGCACTGATAAAACTGAGACTCCTTTGGAGTATCCGTGTAATCCGTGGTTAAACTGATAGATTATCAGTTACCATAACTTATTCGAGGCCCCCTTGACAACCGGAAATTAGCTGAGACGGTAATTTGGAACTGAGGGAACCCAGAATATCTGCTTCAAGGAAAAGAAAACCATCATTTTTAACATTCCAAGTGCGGGCTGATGACCATGCATCAGGAACCTTCGGACCCTGAACAACAGCTTTTTTCCCGGGCACCAGATACCACCCACCGGCTCCAATCTCGACGTTCGTTAAGACTTCGGGAAAACGCTCACCAGGGTCAAGCAACAAGGCCATAAGATCGACGCTTTCAGGCAGAAACGACGGATCAACCTGGCCACCGCCCCAAACCAGGGCTGAAAAATCACCATAGTTTAATAGAAGCGAAGGGGCCATCCCCAACAGTGACTCTTTCCAGGATGGAGCAAAGATAAAATCATTAGCTGGTGGCCCCGGGATCGAGATATCAACCCCATGCAAACTAAAAGGAAAGGAGAGAGAGGAGATTTTACGCCAACGCACGCCAAAGCGCTCCTGACTTATCCGACAAAAATTGCTAAAAGGCGGGTAGCCACTCCAGACCCCGTGATACCAAATTTCCCGGACCTTAAAATGCTCAACCAAAAAGAGTAAACCTCCAACCAGACCGCGCTGAGGTTCGGTCAGAATAATGGTGTCGATCCGTTTAATTTTACGCCTCCAGCAATAGGGTGCGATAACATTTCGGGCCATAGAAAACCTGAAACTGCCCTCTGTTTCGCTCCCAAAACCACTCCAAGACCCACCATTTATAAGCAAGGCCTCGCCACCCGGGATCTCAACCAGCAGGCTCTGAGGCTGACCACCGACAAAGGCGGCAAAACTTAGTTTTTCACGCTCTTGCTCATACAACCACCAGCCTTGATCGAGCAAACCGGCAATTGATAAAAAAAACAACCATAAAAGACCGAACTTCTTATAACGTGGATAAGCCAGTAACCAAGCAACCGTTAACCCAAAAAGAGCAGCGAGAATCATCTCTAAAGTCGTCAACGTAGAAAAATAACAGCGCCGCCCCGGCATCAACTCCTGCAGCAAAAAACTACTAGAGAGGAGACCCTCAAGAAGCCATACCAGGGGTTTAAGAAAAAGTGTCATGAGTCCAGGCCAAGGCGCCAGCAACAGAGAGAGCATACCGACAGGGATAATGATCAGAGAAAAAAGCGGTAACAGGAGCAGGTTGGCAACCAGGGAGTAAGAAGAGATAAAATGAATCTGGTTAATTAGCCAGGGAGCAGTAGTCAAAGTTATCGCAGTAGAACTGGCCAGAAGATAAAAAACGTTTCTTAAAAGAAGCTGAAACTGTGAAGGGAGCCTTTGACACAACGGCAGAAGTCCCGCCTGCCACCAACTATGGGCCCTCGGCAAAACCCACAAAATAGCGGCAACCGCAGAAAAAGAGAGTTGGAAAGAGAGTTCAAAAAGAGCTTGAGGCCAGCAGTAAAGAATCACTATGGCGGCCCCTAAGAGAGCTGAAAAGGAGTCGCGAAGACGACCAAGGAGCAGAGCTAATAGAAAAAAAAGAGCCATTATCCCGGCCC
>DAOWIX010000102.1 GCA_030640695.1 Deltaproteobacteria bacterium
ATGAATGTGACATTGAACTCGGTGTCGATCGACATGATCGGAGTCGGAATCGTATTCAGGTTTTCAATTTTCTCATCAGCTTCCTGGCTCTTTTTGGCCTCTTCGGTGATATCGAGGATATATTCCAAAGCTCCCTTGATATTGCCTTTAGCATCCTTGATTGGAGCCCCGGTATACTTGATCGGGACGATGACCCCCTCTTTGGGCCGGGCAATGGTCTGTTCAGAGATGACAGAGTCGGTTTTCATGGCTCTGTCACAGGCACATTTTTCGGTTTTACAATGCGGTGTTTTAAAGAGGTCATAACATTTTTTGCCGACCGCTTCGTCCGGTGTTAAACCGGCAACAGCGGCCCCGGCAGGATTCATGAATGTGATATTGAACTCGGTGTCGATCGACATGATCGGAGTCGGAATCGTATTCAGGTTTTCAATTTTCTCATCAGCTTCCTGGCTCTTTTTGGCCTCTTCGGTGATATCGAGGATGTATTCCAAGGCTCCCTTGATATTGCCTTTAGCATCCTTGATTGGGGCCCCGGTATACTTGATCGGAACGATAACTCCATCTTTAGGTCGGGCAATGGTCTGTTCAGAGATTACCGAGTCGGTTTTCATAGCCCGGTCGCAGGCACATTTTTCGGTTTTGCAATGCGGCGTTTTGAAGAGGTCGTAACATTTCATGCCGATGACTTCGTCTGGAGTCAGACCGGCGACGGCGGCCCCGGCCGGATTCATGAACGTGACATTGAAATTTTTGTCGATCTCCATGATCGGTGTCGGGATAACATTAAGGTCGGTCTCCATCTGTCGGAGCCGGGCTTCGGTCTCTTTTTTGTCGGTAATATCCTGGAGGTTTACGATTGTGCCACTGGAGTCGGAGCCGTTTAAGGGGGTGGCCGTAGATTTGTAGTGGGTAAAAGTCTCATCATGTTTGAAAATTGTATCAAAACTGCTGGCCTTACGGGTGCGTTTGGCTTTGCTGATCGGGCAATCCTTGGTGCCGCAAAGGGGGTTGCCGCAGACCTCTTCGCAAACTTTTTTGCCGACTACTTCTTTGGCTGATATGCCAAAGGTGTCAAAAAAGTTTTGGTTGGCGTCCACTATTGTGAGATTCTCATCAACGACAAAGCTGGGATCGCTGATCAGGTTGATAAAGGATGTCGTCGAAGTCGTAGTGTTTTCAGATGTAGCCATTGTCTCTCTCCTCTTTTTGTTGGGTATTTGCTGGCAAATTTAAAATTGAAAACTTACATAGTTAGCTCGTTGGTTTCTGTGTTATCTACGGTTTCTTCCGGATCTGCACTCCTGCCGTCCATTTTGCGGTAGAACCTGGAGATATCAAGGATCATGGTTGGCGTCTGCTCCCCACCTCGGTTTTCAATCTCGATGATGCGCTCTACCAGGCCCCGACTGTATGTGGTCTGCTCTTGCGCCAGCAGATGAGGGACATCATCCTGTTTTTGTATAGACAACGTTCTGATTTCGAGCAGGTGGTCGATGAGGATGCCGATCTGCTTATCTTCATAAGTGAAGATCATGATCATGGTTTCACTGGGTTTAATGGGGTTTTCTTGAGGTTTGTTGAAATACCGGCGTAGATTGATGACGGGAATCACCTCGGAGCGCAGGTTTAAAATTCCTTCAATGTAATCAACCTGGCCGGGCAGCTGGCGGATATTGTTCTGGTAGCGCACGATCTCCCGGATATTGGTGATTTCGACACCATATGTTTCATCAAGAGAAAAAGTAATAAAAGTGACCGGCGGGATCTCTTTTTTTTCAGCTTCCAGTTCTATATTTTCGCGTTCTGCCGTGACGGAATATTTTTCATCATGCAGGTTTACATGTTCTGCAAGTCGTTTCAGGGCTTTGGCAAAGAGAATTTCCGTCTCTAGCAGGACCAGAGCATAGTCCGGTCTCTCAAGCACGCCACTAAAACCACCCTCATGCCGGTTGCCGGACCAGCCGGGCATCTCTTGTAAATCATCTTTTTCGAAAGTGATGACCTCTTGGATAGTATCGACCAGGATACCGAAAGAGAAGTCCTTTATCCTAAGAATTATAATACGGCTCTCTGTTTTCGTCGGTTCATTGACTTCGTCTTCCAGAAAGCGGCGCAGGTCGATGATTGAGATAAACTCTTCCCGTAATGAGATAACCCCCAGGATGTACTCTTCGACCAGAATTTTCTGGCTGATTTCTGGAGTTTTGATAATCTCCCGGACATACTTGATATCAACGCCAAAGGCTTGGTCTGCAACCTGAAAGGCGACAACCTGGAGGCGGGCGGAGAGTGAGGCCTTATTCTCTTCGGGTTGTGTGACTCTTTGAAGATGAGGCGGTAACTCTTTATAGTCAAAGAGATAATTTGGATTTATTACCTGAATGAGACGTTGGCCACTATCGAGTTTAATGATGCCGGCTAAGAGGTCACCTTCATTTTGAAATTCCGGAGCCAGAGGTTCCAGAGCTGCGCTTTTCACCCTGACGACCTCACTGATAGCATCAAAGGTTAAGCCCATATAGCGATTTTGGCAGCGGGTGATGGCTATATGGCCGCCGTTGGTTTTAGGGTTGGCGGTCATTTTGAAACGTTTTCTGGTGTCAATAATAGGAATAATATTATTGCGTAAATCGATAATTCCGGTGAGGTAGTCAGGGGTTGAAGGTAAGGCTATAATCTGTTGGGGGTGGGGGATGGCATCCTGAACAAAGTTTACGTCAATCGCAAACTCCAGGTCGTTGAGGAAAAATGTGGCAAATAGATACTCATCGTTTAGGTGACTGGTCTCTGTTTGGTTGGTCATGATCATCATCCTTCTCGGAAAATTTCGTGGTCAAGCTCTTAAACGTTAATTCTCAAGTTTTATTACGGTTTTCATCCAATACTTTACGCACCAGTCGCACCAGGCGATCGGTACTCAAAGGTTTGTGGTAAAACTCTTTGATGCCTAAGGCCAGGGCCTCTTCCCGGTTGATAGCGGTGCTGTGGCCGGTACCTAAAATGATTGGGATTTCGGGATTGATTTTGAGGATGGCCTGGGCCAGGCGCTCGCCGGTCATTTTCGGCATGGTCATGTCGGTCAGAACCAGGTCAAACTGTTTCGGGTTACGCTTAAGCATTTTTAGAGCTGTGGCGCCGTTTTCACAGGTTGAGACCCGATAACCGAGCTTCTCCAGCGCCCTTTGATTGAGCTCGACAATCTCATTTTCGTCATCAACCAGGAGCAGTTGCTCACTACCGGTCGGCAGTTTGAGAAAATCTGTTAAAGAGTCAGTTATGGTTTCGTGGTAGTTAAGGGTTGGCAGCAGGACTGTGAAGCTGCAGCCCTTATCGACTTCACTGGTCATTAAGATCTCTCCTTTCAGTTTTTTAACAATTCCATAAACCGTCGAGAGTCCGAGACCCGAGCCTTGACCTACGGGCTTGGTTGTGAAGTAGGGCTCAAAAATTTTGTCAGCGTTTTTTTGTGAGATGCCGGGGCCGGTATCGCTGATCTTTAAAGTCAGATAGGTGCCGGCTTTAAGATTGTCGTGTTGGCAGGCGGCGGGCTCGTCCAGTTCCAGGTTTGCTACATCAATGTGAAGCCGGCCACCTTGGTTACGCATGGCATCAGCGGCGTTGTTGCAGAGATTCATCAAGATCTGGTGGAGCGGGCCGGGGGCTGCCATGATGATATCTTTTTTGGCTTTGAGGGTAAGCTCCAGATTTATGGTTGCCGGCAGAGAGGTGCCGATCAGTTTAGCGACTTCCTTGATAATCGGGGTGGTCTTTAAGGGTTGGAAATCATCTGTCTGTCGGCGGCTGAAGGTGAGAATCTGGCCTACCAGTTCTTTGGCGCGCTGGCCTGCGGCTAAAGCTTTCTCCAGCCCTTTCTGAGCGGGATGATTATCCTCCAGCTCAAACATCATGGCGAGCTCGAGGTTGCCGACCAGTATGGTCAGGATATTATTGAAGTCGTGGGCGATACCACCTGCCAGGGTACCGATCGCCTCCATTTTCTGAGCCTCCTGAAGACGTCGCCGCAGGAGGGCCTCTTCACTGATATCGCGCTTGACTGCGATATAGTGAGTAATCTTTCTTTCATGGTCTAAAAGTGGGGAGATCGAGACCTCCTCTTCGTAGATCGAGCCATCTTTTTTTTGATTAAGAAAATAGCCGCGCCAGTTTTTTTTGCTAATTAAAGTCTGCCACATCTCCGCGAAAACCTCGGGTTTGGTCTGGCCACTCTGCAGGATGCGGGGGTTTTGCCCTAAAGCCTCTTTCGGGCTGTAGCCGGTAATCGTCGTAAAGGCCGGGTTTGTATAGGTGATGTTGGCTTTGTGGTCGGTGATGACGATGGTTTCCGAGGCATGGTCGACTGCACTCTGTAAGAGTTCCAGTTTTTGTAAGGCTTGTCGTTGGGCTGTGACATCCTGGATGGTGCCGACCATTTTTAGCGACTTTCCGGTGGCCGGGTCACGAATGGTTTCGGCGTGGGCATGGAGAATCCGTTCCCGTTGATTGTCGATCCTTGATATCCGATAGTCCAGGGAGTAGAGGGTGCGGTGTTTAAGCGCCTCGATAACCGCTCTGTTTACCATGCTTCGATCTGTGGGGTGCAGGGCTGTAAAAAAGGCGGCAAAATTATCCTGATCTTCCGGGCCTGGTTCAAGGCCAAAGATGCGATAGGTCTCTTTTGACCAGGAGAGATGTTTGCTCTCGATATTCCACTCCCAGCTGCCAAGATGGGCAATACGTTGTGATTCATCGAGTCTAGCTTGAATTCCGGCACAGCAAGCTTCGGCTCTTCTCGCACGTTCAAGAAGGTCTGCGTAGCTTTCATTAGAGGGATTGTTATTAGCAGAAAGTTTCACTTCTTTATTTTCGCGCATGTGCTCCTCCATTAAGGCAGAGTTGTGTCAAAAGGCGGCCTTGTACTCGAACAAAAGTCTCAATTTTTTCAAGTCGGCCTAAAGTTTCGTAGATCACGTGGGTAAATTGCTCTTTTTGGACACTCTTTTAGTCTGGGATGGTGTTGTTGTCGCTCTCTTCGCAGAATTCAGCATAGTGCTCCTTCATGCACTGGGGGCAGATGCCGTGGCTGAATTCGGCCTCGGAATGTCGGCTGAGATAGTTTTCAAGTTGATTCCAGTAACCCTTGTCATCGCGTATCTTCTTGCAGAACGAGCAGATCGGCAGGATGCCCTGCAAGGTCTTGATGTGATCCAGAGCCTGGCGCAACTCTTGAACCTGGGCGGCCAGTCGTTCCTGCATCTGGATCATGCGCTCTCCGACTTTAATGCGGGCCATAAGCTCTCCGAAATCGAAGGGTTTGGCCAGATAGTCGTTGGCCCCGGCGTTGAGGCCAGCGATGATGTCGCTTTTATCGTCTTTGATCGTCAGCATGATGATGTAGGGCGGTTCTGTGGCCTCGATTTTTCGAATGTGGTGGCAGGTCTCAAGTCCGTCCATCTCCGGCATCACCCAGTCAAGGATAACCAATCTTGGCGCATCAGGTTTTTGCATCTCATTTAAGGCTTCGAGGCCGTTGCTGGTTTCCACCACTTCGACGCCGTTTTTTTTCAAAATGGCTGTCAGTATGTTGCGTGAAGTTAAATCATCTTCGGCAATCAGGATGCGTAATGGGGAGTCGTTCATTTTAGCCTCAAAATCATCGTAGTTCATGGGTTTACGTTGTTTTCAAATTTATCTTCATGGCTTTCCGGAGCTTTGCAAATTGGGACTCTAATTCGCAGAAGGTAGTTCTGGCGGTCACCAGATTGCCAGAACTGGCCGCTTGCTCAATGGCTAGGGCGGTCTCACATAAAGCTTCGGCGCCGACATTGGCGGCCGCACTTCTGATTGTATGAGTCTGACGTTCGCTGAGTAAAAGATCTTCATTCACAAGACTCTTATTCAGCAGTTCAATCTGAAGTGGTATGTCCGTCAAGAAAACTGCCAAAATTTTTTGGGCCAGCTCTTTGTCACCCATCAGGCGCTTCAGCATCGCCTCTCGGTCGAATATGGAGACGGTGGTTCCTCTGTTATCGCTCTTTTTTCTATTTGACCCGGTTCGAGGTTTGAGGATCCGAGCGGTCTGTTTTGTTTCATCAGGCAACCACTTTTCAAGCACTTCACTCAAGGCCTGCGGCCTGACCGGTTTGGCGATGTAGTCGTTCATGCCGGCTTCCAGGCACTCTTCGCGGTCACCCTGCATGGCGTTGGCGGTCATGGCAATGATCGGAATCTGGTGATCGCAGACTTCAGATTGCGGATTGCGGATCTGCCTGGTCGCTTCAAGTCCGTCCATTTCCGGCATCTGGACATCCATAAGTACCAGATCATAGGCGATCGACTCTAGAGCCTTGACGGCTTCGGCTCCATTGGCGGCTGCGTCGGCGGTCAACCCCATCTTTTTCAGCAGGGCCAGTGCGACCTTCTGGTTGACGATGTTGTCCTCGACCAGCAGGAGGCGAACGTTGTGGTGTCGCATCTCACGAATCGAATGGTGAGTTATAATAAAATCTTTGCTTTTTAGAGTTTCTCCAGACAAGATCAGGGAGAGTGCGTCGAACAGATCCGGCTGGCGTACGGGTTTGCTCAGGTAGGCCGTAAAACCGATCTTCTTAAAGCGCTGGCTATCGCCGCGCTGACCCAGGGATGTCATCATCATCAGAGAGGTTTCAATCAATTTGGCATCAGCTTTGATGATTTTGCCGAGCTCGGCTCCGTCCATGCCCGGCATCTGCATGTCGAGAATGGCTATTCGATAGGGATCTGCCGTCAGAGCCGCCTCACGCAGGAGGCGCAAGCCGGTTTTTGCATCCATAGCTTCATCCGGGATGGCTCCCCAGGCTTTTAGTTGAGCTTGTAGGATTTCCCGGTTAGTGGCGTTGTCGTCAACTACCAGAATCCTGATTCCCTGGAGGTTGGCGGGTGGAGCCAGAGATTGTTTCGACTTTGTTGATTTGCAAAAGCGAGCTGTAAACCAGAACTCCGAGCCCTTGTTTTTTTGGCTGTTGACGCCAATTTTACCGCCCATCATTTCAGCTAGTTGTTTGGAGATGGCGAGTCCTAAACCGGTGCCGCCGTATTTGCGTGTGGTTG
Organism: Deltaproteobacteria bacterium; assembly: GCA_030640695.1. GTDB lineage: Bacteria > Desulfobacterota > Anaeroferrophillalia > Anaeroferrophillales > Tharpellaceae > Tharpella. The sequence continues at coordinate 7,090 of DAOWIX010000102.1, forward strand.
AAGCGTCAACTTGGGTGAACTGCTGAAAGAGATTATCCTGTTTGTCACTCTCAATGCCGATGCCGGTGTCGCGTATCGAGAAACGTACCAGCGCTTCGTTTTCGGTCTCCGATTCCAGTTCAGCGCGTACGGCAATTTCGCCGGTTTGGGTGAATTTTACCGCGTTGCCGGTGAGGTTTATAAGCACCTGCCGCAGACGGCCCGGGTCGCCCTTAATGAAGGTCGGAATCTCAGGCGTTGCAGAGCAGATAAATTCGAGTCCTTTGTCATGCACTTTTAGGGCTGTTATCTCGGCAAAATCATCGAGCAGGGCCCGCAGGTTGAAGTCCAATATCTCCATCTCAAGTTTGCCCGCCTCAATCTTGGAGAAATCGAGAATGTCATTGATCAGACTCAGGAGGGATTCGCCGCTGGCGCTCACGGTTTCAGCGTAGCGCCGTTGTTCTTCGTTAAGGTCAGTGTCAAGCAGGAGGCCAGTCATGCCGATGACCCCATTCATGGGGGTGCGGATCTCATGACTCATGTTAGCCACGAACATGCTCTTAGCGGCATTAGCCTGTTTGGCTTCGGCTGCCATCTGTTCGGCCATTTCTGTCTGTTGTTCGAGTTCCTCTTGTTGTCGGCGAATGCCGTGGTCGGTGTGTTGCAGCATGATATAGAGAAAACTTAATAGTCCGGCCAGCAGAGCCAGGCACAAGGTTGATGTGATAGTCAAAGTACGGGCAAACATCGCCTTCTCTGCGGTTATATCATTGAATACGAGCAAATCTCCAACCTTAGTACCGGAAACATCTATGAGGGCC
>DAOWIX010000075.1 GCA_030640695.1 Deltaproteobacteria bacterium
GCGTAGAACTCCAGCGCCCGATAACCAAATTTTCCACAACCGATTATATGTGTCTGTTGCATTATCGATCCCGCTCTACAATATAGTCAGCCAGGGCTTTCAGGCCCAAGCCTTTTTCACCTAAAGGTTCCAAGAGTAGAACCGCCTGTCGATGCAGTTCGGCAAGTTTTTGCCGGGCTTGATCAAGGCCAAAAAGAGAAACAAAGGTCAATTTACCGAGTTCCCGATCGGAACCGATATCTTTGCCGAGACTCTCCTCTTCACCGACTTCATCAAGGATATCATCAGCCACCTGAAAGGCGAGACCGATGACTGCGCCAAATTCGGTCAGTCGGGCTCTTAAAGATACATCACCCTGAGCCAGATCAACCCCGGCCAGGAGTGAGCCGGTAATCATAGCCCCGGTTTTACGACGATGCAGAACCTCAAGGAGTTCACTCTGCTGATCAATTTTTTTCTGGCCACTTTCACCCTGGCTCAAAATATCGATAGCCTGGCCCCCGACCATGCCATCGCGCCCGGCCGCCCGGGACAATCCGGAAACCAGCTTAATAACCGTCCCGGGATCTGCTTCAACCTCATCTGCAAGGAGGCGAAAAGCTTCGGTAAGAAGAGCATCACCGGCCAGAATTGCCATCGCCTCACCGTAAACCCGATGATTGGTCGGCCGTCCCCGACGCAGATCGTCATCATCCATGGCCGGCAGATCGTCATGAATCAGAGAGTATGTATGAACCAATTCATAGGCTGCCGCCACCGGCAGAGCCCGCTGCCAGTCATCGGCCAAAAGACGATAGGCCATAATCGTCAAAATCGGCCGCAGACGTTTGCCCCCGGCATCGACACTGTAGTGCATCGCCTCATTTAAAGGAGTCGCCAGGCGGAGACCAAGCGGGTCGGCAAACTCTAACTCTTTTAAGAAAGCATCTATTCTCGGCACATACTCATCCAAACAAAGCGCAAGTTGCCCCTTCATTCCTTAAACTCCGCGAGTTTGCCACCCTCACTTTCATCAGCCACCAGGGTCTGTACCTTCTCTTCGACCTCACTTAAGCGAAGATGGCAGAAACGCATCAATTTGACTCCCTGCTCAAAAAGTTTCAAGGACTCCTCTAGTGAGACCTCTTCACCTTCGAGCCTGCCGACAACCTCTTCAAGCTTGTTCATCGAATCTTCAAAACTTACTTTTGCCATTTTCAACCTCCTAACCCGGCCTAGCCGGAAGCAAAAGATGTTATCCAAATAATTCGGCCCTCACACTTTAGCCACGAAAGTACACGAAAAAAGCACGAATTTTTTTCGTGTACTTTCGTGAGTTTTCGTGGCTAAAAAAAATTGACCGTTTTGTACTTAAATCAATTCTGCAAATTAACTATTACTCCTCCCACGGCACTTTGAGCAAATGTTTACTATCATCAACAAAACGCAACGGGTCAACAAAAACCCCGGCAATTTTAACCCCCCAATGCAGATGAGGGCCGGTCACACGACCACTACTGCCCGCCGTCCCGATAATCTGACCAGGGTCAACGGTATCCCCTGAACGACAGGATATCTCATTGAGATGCATATAAAGCGTAAAAATATCAAGACCATGATCGATAATCACCAGATTTCCACTATAATAAAGTTCTTCCGCTAACACTACCCGACCCTTCGCCGCCGCTGTTATGGGGACTCCAACTGCGGCCTGAAAATCAACTCCTCCATGCGGGGCTTTAGGTTTACCATTGAGCAATCGCCGCCGCCCAAAGGGCGAAGTTATGGTCGATGAAAGTGGTGGCCGCACCATCTCTGCTAAAAGGAGAGAGTCCCCGGAAGAGCCATAGGCAACTCCTAAATGTTGCCGATCACGTTTGATTTTTTGCAGGTTTTCGGGAAGCATCGGGGTTGCCATCTCTTCCGGCACTGTCAACCGTTGTTCACCATAATCATGGGCTACCACAGTGATTGGCAGAGCCAGCTCCGTCCCGTCTTTAACCTTGATCGATAAACTATAATTGGCAGCTTCAGTCCCTAGCGGTACCGCAGCAACTCCGCGCCAGCCTTCAGCAACCGGTTCAAGAGAAAATTTCCGGTCGATAAATTTCATGTTCAAGGGCTGTTGCGCACGAGTTTCCGGCATTGGCTTACGAGAGCGCAAGGCCACCACGACGGCTTGACCGGGCTGCGGATTTTCCGGGGCATGGAAAATATCAAAACCTGACTGACTAACCGAAACAAAACTATCTTTTTCAGCCCTCGTCGGAAATGGCTGAAAAAAAACCACCCCCAAAATCAGCCCCCCCAAAAAAAATAATGATAACCTTTTACCCATAACTCCCCATTCATCACTCATCCTTCATCACTCTCTCAACCCGACACCAAGCCTGCCCCTGATGGAGGCGCAGACGTAGTTGATCTCCAACGACAAGGTCGGCACTCTTGCTGACCACCTTATGATTTTCGACTTTTTCAACAACCGTATAACCCCGGGCCAGGACCGCCAGAGGGCTACCGGCTTTAAGTCGATCACTATGAGCCGTAATCGACTGCCTTCTCCCGGCCAGAAGATGTCGCATCGCCTGACCAAGTCGCTGCTCCTGCAAGTCGATTTCAGCAGAGAGTGGTTTTATACGAACCAGCGGCGATACCTGGGCGAGTCGATATTCACGAATCTTCAAATTTTGCCGAACCAGGCGCAGACGGGAGAGCATCGCGGTTCTAAAGCGTACTTTAAGATCAATAAATTCCAGATGGCGAACTGAAACTATCTCGCTACCCCGCTCAAGTGCTAATGCCACCATCTGCAGGCGGCGCTTTTCCTGAGTTATTCGATAACGCCCGATTTGCTGGAGACGTTGACGCAGATGGTGCAGACGATCAACCATTTCACTTTGATTGGCGATCACTAACTCGGCTGCCGCTGACGGTGTCGGAGCCCTGAGATCAGCCACAAAATCAGCAATCGTAAAGTCAATCTCATGGCCCACGGCACTGATTAAGGGAATCGAGCAGGCGGCAATCGCCCGGGCCACCCGTTCATCATTAAAAGGTTGCAGATCTTCATAAGAACCTCCACCTCGAGTCAGAATCACGGTATCTATACGATCTCGCCAGTAGCGATCCACAAGTTCCAGAGCGCCCACAATCTCACCGGCCGCTCGCTCACCCTGAACCGTCACCGGCACAACAACAATCTCGACCCCGGCAAAGCGCCGTCTGATAATCTGGAGAATATCGTGAACAGCAGCACCAGTGGATGAGGTTATCAGCGCCAATGTTCGAGGCAGTAAAGGAATCTTTTTTTTACGTGTGGGATCGAACAGACCTTCACGCATCAATTTTTCTTTGAGTTGTGTAAAAGCCCGCCACAACCCGCCCAAACCCTGAAGTTCAAGAGTGGAGACAATGATCTGATACTCACCACGGGGCTCATAGAGACTAATACGCCCATTGCACAAGACCCGATCACCCTCTTGCGGCTGATATTGTAAAGCCATTTGTTGACGACGGAAAAGCACCGCTTTCAACTGGGAACGTTCATCTTTGAGGGTAAAATAGATATGCCCGGAAAGCGGAGTTCTAAGCGTTGAGATCTCGCCCTCAACCCAGACAGGAGTAAAATTATCCTCTATAACCAGACGGATATCACCGTTAAGCTGGGAAACACTATAAACATGCCGATCCTCCTCGAAAACATTATCATCAAGACCTTTATCTTCAAGCCAGAATTCGTCCGGCAAATGCAATGAAGTCATATTTGTATAACTCTAACCCGGCGCAACCGAAAGCAAAAGAATAAGTAACTATTCAACCAACCCGCAAATTCAGGGTACACAATCCCGATTTCCTTCGGAGAATCAGGTTGTGTCCCCGGAATTTGCTTAAAATATCAATATTTGACACTTTTTTACTCACGCTGAATAGTTACAAGAATAAAATTATTAAACCGACCAGTAGAGATTTAATCCATCCGTATGGTGGAGTCAAGTCAGCTTTTCATAATATTGAAATCGAACGTTTTTATATTATTACCGAACCACGCTTTTTTTTCAAAAAAAGGGCGGAACCATTTATTTTTCTTGAATTTTTCTTCTTTCCCTGTTACCATACTTGAACTCTTAAAGATTAGAATTATCTTAAATAAAAAAGAGTTGTTTGATTTTATAAATAGTTAAGTTCCGGATGGTTGAAGTTGAGTTTGTGCAACACCAGCCCCCTTCACCACATCCCCTGTAATTCCAATAGCATACACTACAATTCAGAGAGTCACATAAATGTTCAGTTCATTCTTCGGTCTTTTCTCCAGCGATCTTGCAATTGATCTTGGCACGGCCAACACTCTGGTTTACGTTAACGGAAAAGGGATTATCATTGATGAGCCTTCAGTCGTTGCCGTTCAGAGCCTCCCGAACGGTACTAAAAAAGTTTTGGCTGTCGGTACTGAGGCCAAGCTTATGCTCGGTCGTACACCTGGAAATATTGTCGCTATTCGCCCTATGAAAGATGGTGTCATTGCCGATTTTGAAGTCACCGAAGCGATGTTACGTCATTTTATCACCAAAGTCCATAAACGTAAGAAATGGGTACGTCCGCGAACCGTCATATGTGTCCCCTCCGGCATCACTCAAGTTGAACGACGAGCCGTTAAGGAGTCGGCAGAATCGGCCGGGGCCCGGGAAGTGTATCTCATCGAAGAACCAATGGCAGCCGCCATTGGGGCCGGCTTACCGATAACTGAGCCGACCGGCAACATGGTTGTCGATATTGGCGGAGGCACGACTGAGGTCGCGGTTATCTCTTTAGCCGGCATCGTCTTTTCCCGCTCGGTACGAGTGGGAGGAGACAAGATAGATGAAGCTATCATTCAATATATTCGCCGCAAATACAATATGCTGATCGGCGAACGTATGGCTGAGCAGATTAAGATCGAGATTGGTTCCGCCGCCCCCTTCGACGAACCCAAAACCATGACCATCAAAGGTCGTGATACAGTAGCTGGCGTTCCCCAGGTTTTGGAGATCAACTCCGAAGAGATCCGCGAAGCCTTGACTGAACCGGTCAACGCTATCCTTGATGCGGTCCGAGTTGCCCTTGAACGAACCCCGCCCGAACTGGCCGCTGATATTGTTGACAAAGGCATTATGTTGACCGGTGGCGGAGCCCTGTTGCACAACCTCGACGCCCTGATGCGCCATGAAACTGGATTGCCGATAACCGTAGTTGAAGATCCCCTGACCTGCGTTGTCCGCGGTTCAGGGATGGTTTTAGACAACTTAAAACTTTTACGACAAGTTACTGAAAGCGACTAGATAAAAGATTTCCGATAGGCCACTGCTTAGCTTTAAACTCTTAGCGAGATTGTTATGACCGCGTTCAGCCGCCGACTGCCTTGGCTCTTCAGCCTGGCGTTAATTTTTACCTTTTTCACCCTCTGTATCAGTTTTGGGTTACAAAAAGGAGGCAGCCTGATCAGCATTGCCGAACGAGCAGCTCTCGCCATGACTTATCCGATCCAAAAGGGAATTGATTTAACCTTTAACGCCTGCAGCAAAACCTTTGACAGCTACATCAACCTGATCGGCACAAAAGAGAACAATGCCCGGTTGAAAAAAGATCTTGCTCTTATGGAACATCGCCTGGCCCAACTTGAAGAGGCTCGTCTCGAAAACCAACGCTTGCATCGGCTTCTTAACTTCAAAAAAAAGCACGACAATCTGGCCCAAGGCATCGCGGCTCATGTTATCGGTCGCCAGACTGACAGTATCTCACAGATATTTATAATCGATTGCGGATCTAACCAGAATCTTAAAGTCAACAATCCGGTTTTTACTCCCGGCGGAGTTATCGGCCGTATCATTGCCTGCGGGCCACGATCTGCCAAAGTCCTGTTACTGGTAGATCAAAATAGCGCTTGTGATGTCATCATTCAAAGAAATCGCATTCGCGGCACCCTCCAAGGCACCGGTAGCGAACTCTGTGAACTGGCCTACCTGCAACGTACCGCCGATGTCAAAATCGGCGACCAACTAATCACCTCGGGCCTGGACAATATCTACCCCAAAGGCATAACTGTTGGTACCGTCGTCGCAGCGACCCAAGATCACAACGGACTAAGCCAGAAGATCAAAGTAAAACCTACGTTTGATCTCAACACTATCGAAGAGGTTTACATCATCGCCTCACTGGCCGACATCTAAACAGATGAATACCTTAGCACTCTTTTCACCACTATTTTTTACTTTTACGGCTTTTATCCTGACCGCCATAGAATCAAGTTTTTTTCCAAACCTTGGTGTACCAGCGGCCTTTACCCCCGACCTCAACCTCGTACTCATTATTTTTTTAACCTCACGCCCACCGGGCCTACGCTGCTTGCTGGCTGCCGCCGGCATCTCTTTAACCACATCTCTCTTTAGCAGTTCTCCTGGCATCACACAGCCTCTTCTCTACCTCTCCATTTTCTTTGTCGGCTGCCATCTTAACCGCACCATATTCATGAATCATATTTTCCCACAGGCTATTTTTGCCGGCATCTGCAAACTTCTCCTGACCTTTTGTCTTGGGCTTACAATGGGCTCCCCAATCTTTTTCAATATCATCTTAAAAGCACTCGGAGGGATTACCACAACCACCATTTTTGCGATCCCCATCCTGTTTTTTCTAAATACTCTTCAAGATCGTTATCTGCCTACCAACCCCAAAAGTATCTCCGTCTGATCCGTCACCCTCTGCTTATGGCTAATGTAGACAACAGCAAAAAAAACAAACGAGAGCAGATTGCCGTTAATGGGCGGATAATCATGATTGCCATGGCACTCATATTAGCCTGTATCACTTTGCGTCTTTGGTACATTCAGATAGTTCAAGGCGAACATTACAATCAAAAATCACAAGATAACCGTATCAGAACCAGGCGGGTTCGGGCCTTAAGAGGCATAATAACCGATCGTAACAAGGAAATTCTGGCTGACAACTCTCTGGGTTTCAACCTGCAAATAATCCCTGAGAACATTGGCCAGATAGAAGATGTCGCCAAACTTCTGGCGGCTCAGGTCGATGACCTTAAAGCCGAGACAGTCGTAAACCTCTACCGTAAAACCCCAAACAGAGCTCACCATCAGCCCATCACCTTAAAAAAGAATCTCAGCCCCAATGAATTGGCCCGAGTTGAAGCCCGTAAATTCGAATTGCCCGGCGTTCTCATCGAAACCGAACCCATACGAGAATATCCATACGATGAAGTCTGCTCGCATATTATCGGTTATCTGGGATTTATCAATGATCGTGAACTTAGGCTTCCGGCCTACAAAAGTTATGCCCGAGATGATCTGGTGGGGCGCTCCGGTATTGAGGCACGCTATCAAGAACATCTACGGGGAGAGGATGGCCAGCGCCAAGTCGAGGTCAACGCTCGCGGTCGCGAACTTTCCGCCTACACCACAATCCCAGCCCAATCCGGGAAAAATCTTGAACTGACCATTGATATAGACCTCCAACAACATGCTTTTGATCTGCTGGGCACAGAAGTCGGAAGTTTAGTTGCCATCAATCCGAATAATGGTGAAATCCTGGCCCTGGTCAGCACCCCGTCATTTTCCAACAATCTTTTTGCGACGCGTATTTCGTCAAAAGATTGGCGTGATATCAACAGCGACCCCCTGTGCCCCCTGCAAAACCGCCCTATACAAGGACGTTACCCGCCCGGCTCCACGATCAAACCCTTGATTGCCGCCGTCGCCCTGACCGATCAGGTCATTACCCCGCAAACATCTTTTAACTGTACCGGAGCCATGACTCTAGGCCGGAGCAAATTTCGTTGCTGGAACCGCTATGGCCACGGCAATGTCGATCTCTACCGTTCACTCAAAGAGTCCTGCGACGTCTATTATTATAACCTGGCTACCCGGATTCCCATTGATCGACTCGCCGCTTACGGTGCCGGCTTCGGGCTGGGGCGTCTCAGCGGCATTGAGCTTCAGGAAGAGAAAAGCGGGCTTATGCCAAGTTCATCATGGAAGTTGAAAAATGTCCATGACCAGTGGTATACAGGTGATACTATTTCAGTCTGCATCGGCCAGGGCTACCTGACAACAACCCCTTTACAGGTCGCCGCCATGTATGCTGTATTTGCAAATAAAGGGATCTACTACAGACCGCACCTGGTTAAAGAGGAGAGCGCTCAACTTACTTCCAACAACCCTCAGAAGATCTCCACGAATTTCGGCGGCACCCGGGTTGAAATCAGCGACCACCATATGCAAGCCATACGTAAGGCTCTCTGGCAAGTGGTTAATGACAAACGTGGAACCGCCTTCAAATCGCGGATCACCATCGAAGGATGGGATATGGCCGGAAAAACCGGCACGGCTCAGGTTGTTAAACAGACCCTTGAAGATTTAAAAGGTTCAAAAGATACCCCCTGGCGTTTTCGTGACCATGCCTGGTTTGCTGCTTTTGCTCCCTACAATGATCCCGAAATTGTAATAGCGGTTCTGATTGAACATGGCGGTCATGGCAGTTCAACAGCTGCACCAATTGCCCGACAAGCGATAGAATTTTACCTTGACAAAATCAAACAAAAAACTCTTATTGAATAAGTAGCTAAAATTTATGTCGCTCTCCAAACTAAATCCGCATCGCTCGCACCTTATCGATACCAAATCGGATGCGTTCATAACCTCAAAAAATCATCTGACGGATCTGACTCTTGATCGTAACCGTCTTCATGATTTTGATTTTCTGACGTTGGGGTTGACATTGACCCTAGTAGCTTTAGGAATTCTCACTATCTACAGTACGACCTACAACCCTGAAGCCGGAGGCTGGCTGACAGCTTACTGCCGACGGCAAATCACCTGGTTCAGCATCGCCATGATTGCCGGTGGGGGGCTCCTTGTTTTCCACTACAACTACCTTTACCAGGCCGCCTACCCTCTCTACGGGTTCGGTTTATTACTTTTGCTGGCAGTGGAAGTAGCCGGCAGCAACCATATGGGAGCCACCCGCTGGCTCTCAATTGGCGGCATGAATGTACAACCATCGGAATTCGCCAAACTCTCGGTCATCCTTGCTCTGGCCCGCTACCTCAGTGATCGACGTCTGCCACCCCCCTACAATCTGAAGGAGTTGTTGACCCCGGCTGTAATTGTCGCCCTGCCCAGTATCCTAATTCTCAAACAACCCGATCTCGGCACTGCTATGCTCATCATTTTGATTTCAGGGGTCGTTATTTTCATTGCCGGAATCACTAAAGGGACAATTATCACAATTGCTCTCAGCGCCCTGACAACGGCTTTTGCGGGCTGGCATTTCCTGCATGACTATCAACGGCAGCGGGTTTTGACTTTTATCAACCCTGAAAATGATCCCTTAGGTTCCGGCTACCATATTGCCCAATCGAAAATTGCCATCGGAGCCGGCAAGCTTTTCGGCAAAGGCTTTCTCAAAGGAACTCAGAACACCCTTCACTTCCTGCCCGAACAGCATACTGATTTTATTTTTGCCGCCTACGCTGAACAGTGGGGATTTTTAGGAACTATGTTCCTTTTGGCTCTCTATTTTACATTTCTTTTCCGGGCTCTACATATTGCCATGGAAGCAAAGGACAGCTTCGGAAGCTATCTCGCAAGCGGTATTGCGGCCATCTTTTTCTGGCAGGTCACCATCAATATTGGTATGGTTTCAGGTCTTCTACCAGTCGTCGGCATCCCCCTGCCTCTTTTTAGTTATGGTGGCACCTCGATGCTTACTTCGCTGGTTTTAATCAGTATCCTTTTGAACATCCATTATCGCCGTAAGGCTTAACCAGTTATCAGTCGCCAGTGGCCAGTCGTCAGTAAAACCTGACAACTTACAGCTGACCACTGACTACTGACTACTGACTATTGACATATGGCTGCCAAAAAAAACAAAACCTCCTTTTTCTGTACTTCATGCGGTTATCAGAGCGCTAAATGGTTGGGTAAATGCCCTGGCTGTAACGAATGGGATACGATGCAGGAGGCCCCTTCCGAAACCTCCACTTCAAATGATCATGAAACCCCGCAGATGATCGCGGCCATCACAGAACTGGGAGATATTGCAGTACCAATCCCGATAAGTGACATTAATGAGAGTGAACAACCTCGACACGCCACCGGCATCGGTGAATTTGATCGGGTTTTAGGAGGCGGTCTGGTGACCGGCTCAGTCGTGCTGGTGGGCGGAGACCCCGGTATCGGCAAATCTACACTATTGCTCCAGATCCTAGACCGCTTAAGTACTCCCCAACATATTACCCTCTACGTTTCCGGCGAAGAGTCTCCGGGACAAAGCAAAATGCGCAGCCGACGTATGGGTATTAACAACCAACATCTCTACTTTCTGGCCGCCTCGGGCATCGAAGAGATTATCAATCATTTTCGCAAGCTCAAGCCTAGAACTCTGGTTATCGACTCAATCCAGACCTGCCACAGCCCGGAGATCAAATCCCCTCCCGGCACAACCAGTCAGATCAGACAAACTGCGGCCCATCTGGTTAAGATTGCCAAACTGACCAATACACCGATCTTTATCATTGGTCACGTTACTAAAGATGGAGCTATCGCTGGCCCCAAGCTTCTTGAACATATGGTCGATACGGTCCTCTATTTCGAATCCGACACCCAATACCCTTTCCGCATTCTCAGGGCTGTCAAAAACCGCTTTGGCTCAACCAACGAAATTGGCGTCTTTGAGATGACCGGTAGCGGGCTTGTCGGAGTTGACAGCCCCTCCAGTATCTTTCTCAATGAACGCCCACATAATCTTGCCGGCTCTCTGGTCAGCGCCACGATTGAAGGCTCACGACCAATCCTGACCGAAATCCAAGCCCTGGTCAGCACTGCTGTCTCCGGCGGTATTCCACGACGCACAACCCTCGGTATCGACCGTAACCGGGCCGCCCTGATGATTGCCATCATGGAGAAACGCCTACGCCTTAATTTCAGCAATAAAGATATTTTTCTTAACATCGTCGGTGGTTTGAAGGTTATCGAACCTGCTATCGACCTGGCCCTAATCGCCGCCATCCTTTCAAGCCACTTGGATCAGGTTATACCAACAACGACATTAGTTATCGGCGAAGTCGGACTGACCGGGGAGATCAGGCGCGTAAACATGATCGATCAACGTTTGAGTGAAGCCTTGAAGTTCGGCTTTAAAAAGGTCATTGTACCGCAAGGCAATCTCTCTTCACAAACAGGTGGCAATCATGGTTTAAAAGAGATCTCCACCTTGCAAGAACTCGCTGAAGCGCTCTTTTCATGATGCTGAAAAAACTTCTTTCAATGATCTTAAAGATCATACTTTTCTCAGTTATATCACTCCCCTGCCCTGATACCGTCTCGGCACTCCAGAAACCTATGATCGGAGCCCAGATATCGGTTCTTGAAGGTGACAACTGGCTAGCCTGTGAAGAGTACTTTCTAGAGCTCAAGAAATTGGGCTACAATACCATCATACTGCGAGTCTTTCATAACCATGGAGACCGTTTTCACGGCATGGTCAAAGATTCGCACCGTAAACATATCCAGGAAGGAGTCTACTTCAATACCGACCGGGCCCCGGTCATCTCCGACATTCTGACTCCAGCCTGTAAAAACGCACAGCGGGCTGGGCTCAAAATCTTCGCCTGGATGACAACCTTGAAAGCCAACTACAACCGCAGTTCAAAGCCGCAAGTCTTAAGCTTTAATGAAAACCTGGGCACGATCACTCCAGAAAATAATCTTCTTGATCCTCAAGCTCCGGAAAATATAGATTTCCTCAAACAACTCTTTAAAGATCTGGCGGCTTATCCAATTGACGGAATTCTCCTACAAGACGACCTCATTCTCAGGCATAACCAAGGCTTTGAACGACAAAACCACACCATCGTTCCGAATCCAAAGGATATCTACCGGCTAAAAGGTAGAACCCATACCGAAATCTCTGCCTACAAAGCCCCCTTCCACAACTGGCGCCGACAACAGGCTTTAAAACTGCAACACCTTGCCAATGAAATTTTCACAACCTGTCGCTCCTTGAAACCGAATATCCTCTGCGCCCAGAATATCCATTACGAACTCTTATACAATGCTGATTGGGGACGAGACTGGTTTGCCTGCACTTTAGAGTCCATGGCTGCATCAAAGGCTGACTACCTGATGATCATGGCTTACCAGGAGAGGATTAGAAGGGAGCTGGAGCTGCCTTTTGAAGAGCTCTCACCAACCATGCTTAAGATCTTCAAAAATGGGCTGTTGAACGAAAAAGAGAGGATAATCTTCAAATTTGAAACCCCAAACCAAAAGGGTTCCCGGCAAGAAAGAGGCAAATCAATTGCAAGCTTGGAAGAGACCTGCCAAAGCGCCCGCAGGATGGGATGGCAAGATATAATTCTAACCCCCTGCAACAATCTGAAAACTGCAAATTTCATATGGAGACTGCAAAAACAGTCGTCAATCGCCAGTCACCAGTAAAACCATACTGACAACTAACACCTTACCACTGGCAGTTGGCTAGGGGCTGTCTTGAAAAATTCGAACTTTTGTTCAAGTACAAGACTGACTAGGTATAACGCCGAATAATCTCCTCAACAATGGAGGTGGTTGAGTATTCATCGACAAAAGGCAGTGAGTAGACCTTGCCGCCCCGAGCCTCAACGAGATCACGTCCAACGATTGCACCGGTATCCCAATCGCCGCCCTTAACCAGAATATCCGGCTGGAGCAAATTAATCAATTGATAGGGATCATCTTCCGCAAAGATAGTTACATAGTCAACTGATGCGAGAGCCGCAAGCAGTTGAGATCGAGCCTCTTCCGGCATAATCGGTCGTTTTTCGCCTTTCAACCTGCGCACGGAAGCATCAGAGTTGACACCTATAACAAGGAGATCGCCAAGCGCCCGGGCCGCGGCCAGGTAACTAATGTGTCCAGGGTGTAAAAGATCGAAACAACCATTTGTAAAAACTATCTTTTTACCACTTTTCTGAAAACTTTCCAACAACGAGGCCAACCTCTGTGCCGGCATTACGGAATCCGATTCCACCAAAACAAACCCTCCTAAACCGGCAGAGCCGGGATAACTACTTGACAAAAATAGAAACAATCAATAAAAGTAGAAAACTTTTAGAACTATACGACCAGACACTCGCAACCGGCCTTTCTCTTTATACTTAAGAGCAACAAAACAAAAAATTGCCCCTAACGCCCGCAAGAGACCATAATGCGTAATGACAAAAAATTAATTCTCATCGTCGATGATGAAGAAGATATTCGTGAAATCCTCTCCGAAACCCTAGAGAGCCTCGATTTCGAATACCTTACTGCCTGTGACGGTGACGAAGCCATTGGCTTGCTGGATCAGTACCATGAGACCATCGACGCAGCCATTTGCGACCTCAAAATGCCCAAGGTTTCCGGCGATCAGGTCATCGCCCATGGAGCTCAACACTATCCCTTAATCCCGATCATCATCCTCACCGGATTTGCCCAGCTTGATATGGCTCTCGATCATATGCGCCTCGGGGCTTTCGACTATATGACCAAACCGTTCCGCGTCAAAGAACTTTTACTGCTCTTGAACCGGGCCTTGGAGTTCCGTCAGCTACAAGAGGATAAAATCGCCTACCAGAACACTCTGGAAGAGAGAATCGAAGAGGCCACTCAGGCTCTGCACAACCGGGTTGTACAGACCGTAAGTTCTTTCATTCTAGCAATCGAAGAGAAAGACCGCTACACCCAGGGCCACTCGAAACGAGTCTCTGAATATTCGGCTCTGATGGCTGACACCCTCAAGTTACCGGAAAATGACCGACTTGACTTGCTCTATGCAGCTCAGCTCCACGACATCGGCAAAATAGGAATTTCGGAACAACTCCTCAATAAACCCGGCAAGCTTAATGTGGTTGAATACGAAACCATTAAAACCCATCCAAGCAAAGGGGTAAAGATCCTCGAACCTCTCGATTTCCTTGGCAACCTCCTGCCAATTATTGAGGCCCACCATGAATGGTTCGACGGTACCGGTTACCCCAGAGGCCTAGCCGGAGAGAAGATACCATTCATGGCCAGAATAATTGCTGTCTGTGACACCTTTGACGCAATGACATCAGAACGTTCCTACCGCAAACCTCTCCCCCTTAAAATAGCCATCCAGGAGATTAAAGATGGCTCGGGAAGCCAGTTTGACCCTAATGCAGTCGATGCGTTCCTGAAGGTTTTTGAAGAGACCCTTGCGACCCGCATGATATCCCAAGGATCTCCTTAGGAAACTGTCAGAAACATCTCCTAAAGCCACTTACCCTGATCAGCGTAGCCCCCGGTCAAAACCGCCAGCTTACGCCGCAGACGCATAAATCGGGCTTTCATATCCTGGAGCCAGAGACCGTGCCGGTTAAACTGCTCTTTTGTGAAAAAGATATTTTCAGGGTTTATTTCTACCTTCAACTCAACCTTTTCCCCATCCTGATTAATGCTTCCGTAGTTTCGACAGACCACACACTGGATACGATCCTGACCCAGCAACTGAATCACATCGCTACCGCATAAAGGACAGGCCCAATCCGCAAAAGAACGCTCCTGATCGCTAAATAGACTCTCGCCCAAAGTTGCAGCCCGCTCAACCTGCTCATCATTATCCAGAAAAATCTCACCTGGAAGAGCCCCGTAGAAGACCTCGGAGGCGCGCAATTTAAGCCCCAAAATCAAACTGAAACTATTGAGCATCATCTCGCTGTAACCAGCCTCACCTTTAATTCCAGCCGTTACCAGATTAATCACAGGCTTGCCCCGCAAACTAAAAGTTGCGGGATAGAGCTGCAGGCAGCGATCGAGAAAAACTTTAACCATACCATTAGCCCCCATAAAATAGGTGGGGGTGGCAACAATCAAGGCATCAGCAGACGCCATAGTTTCTGCAACCGAGATAAAATCATCTTCAAGAGGGCATGAACCATTCACCAAACAGGCATAACATGCCTTACAGGGTTTTATCTTCTTGTTGGTAAGTCGAATCAATTGCAACTCATGCTCAACCGACACATTACGGCAGATCTCCTTGACCAGGATCTCACAATTACCCAACTCGCGGGGTGAGAGTATCAGCGCAACAATCTTTTTAGCCATTATTTATTCCTTTAATATCAATTTTTTAAATATACTATTGCAAAAAATTTAAGAAAAATAGAATACTTTAGATTGATAACTCTATTATTTATAAAAACACTGCAAAAACAAGTAAATAAGTTAAGTCAAAAAGCACAATAAAAACAGAACAGGAAAATTTTATAACATCTTTATATTACCACAAAATCAGCGAAGAGAAATATATTTAATAGGGTAATGCACTCTGTTGATAAGCTGTTAACAACCTTTCAGGCGGGTCTAAATAACTTAAATCACTAACTTTTTTCACAACCCCTTGAAATTCATACATATTTATTTTATCCTTTATTATCAACTACTTATGAATGTCAATCGATTTTACATAAGTTTTTTCTTGAAACCCTTTGCCTAATCAAGCAAACAACCTGAAGACTGTTAACAACCAAGCTTATTAAAAACCAAAAAAATTCCTGAAAAACAACGTTAATCACAATAAATTAAAATTAAGAATGATTCTCTAAAGTAATTTTTCACCACTTTCAAATTATGTTAAAATTCAACCACATCAACTTGACAAGCGACCACAGCTCTGCTAACTAGAAGACAATCTTGCCCCAAATATTCTCTATTTTGAAGAATTTGCGATTATAAAAAAACCAAACACTGACCGATAATCACCCACCATCAAAGAGAATCTCCTTTGTCATTAATCAATGCGATCGTTCTTGGAATCATCCAGGGACTAACCGAATTTCTCCCAGTCAGCAGTTCAGGACATCTTGTCATTGCCGAACACCTGCTACCGGGCTGGGAGCGGCCCGGTATTATGTTTGAGATTCTCCTCCATCGTGCCACCCTTCTGGCAGTAATACTTTTTTTCCGGCACGATCTGGCCGCACTGATCAAATCCCTCTACACCTCCGGTTCGCAAGCCACAAAACACCGCCGCGTCATACTGATGCTGATTCTGGCCACTATTCCGACCGGAATAATTGGACTTACCGGGAAAAAATTTTTTATCACCCTTTTTAACCGTCTTGACGTGGTCGGGTGCATGCTCTTAATAACAGCCTTGAGCCTCTGGTTGGCAGAGAGGCAGGCCCCGGAAAAACTGACAAAAAAAAGCACAACAATAGTTGATGCCATACTTATCGGCATAACTCAAGGCTTGGCAATCATTCCGGGAATCTCGCGCTCAGGATCGACGATTGCCGTCGGCATGCTTTTGGGAATAGAACCCAGAGCCGCCGCCAGATTCTCTTTTCTCCTCTCAATACCGGCGATCAGCGGAGCCGCACTCCTGAATATCAGGGAGATCAGTGCAATCCCTTCCGACCAGATCATAACTTGCCTCTGCGGGGCCTTAGCGGCCTTGGTAACCGGCCTCATGGCGCTTAAGTTTTTGCTCATGATAATTGAAGAGCGGCGCCTGAAGATCTTTGCCCTCTACTGCCTGGTAGTCGGTAGCGCAACTCTTCTGCTGACGCTAGCAGGATAACTTAGAGAAAATTTGGTGGTCTTAATAACGTGAAGGAATTACTCTATAAAATAATCACTACGATCGTCGCTATTGTCGGCAAATTCGGCTATGGCGGCATTGTCGTCATGATGTTTCTGGAAAGCTCATTCTTTCCTTTCCCCAGTGAAGTTGTGATTCCTCCAGCCGGCTATCTTGCCGAACGCGGTGAGATGAACTTTTTTTTAGTCGTTGCGGCCGGGATCCTGGGCAGTATTCTCGGAGCTCTCTTTAACTATTGGCTCGCTTTAAAAATGGGACGCCCGGCCCTTCTCCGTTACGGCCGCTACGTTGGCCTGACTCCGGCGGCCTTTGATCGAGTCGAAAAATTTTTCTGCGATCACGGAATTTTCGGCACTTTCGTCGGGCGCCTGATACCCGGCATCCGTCAATATATATCATTTCCCGCCGGACTCGCTCGCTTACCACTGCTGCCGTTCGTACTTGCGACCGGCCTGGGAGCCGGTATCTGGGTTCTCATTCTGGCCGCTATCGGTTATCTGGTGGGTAATAACCAGGAACTGATCGGTAACTATTCCCACCGGGCCTTCTATATCCTGATTCCTTTCCTTCTGTTGAGCTGTATCTTCTACATCTGGCGCCATCGCCGTAAAAGCAGTCGTCAGTAGTCAGCCTTTAGGTTTCATAGCTTTACTGACCACTGGCAACTATCTACCCGGACACTGGTTCGCAATTTCAGCAGCAATGTCTTTCTTACCATAAGCTTTCTCAAAATGAGTGCCAAATTCAGCAGCCAGCTTTTGGGCCCGCTCATCATAAGCCTCTTTATCCTGCCAGGTCTCTCGAGGGTTGAGGATTTGCGACGACACTCCAGGGCAACTCTGAGGAATCTTGACATGAAAAAGTGGATCATCAAGATAGGTAACATTCTTTAAATCACCATTCATGGCCGCTTTCACCAAGGCCCTTGTCAATTTAATATCCATCCGCTTACCTTCACCAAAAGGCCCGCCACTCCAACCGGTATTGACCAAAAAAACCTCCGCTTCATAGCTCTCCATCCGGGAACCCAGCATAGCAGCGTAAACATCCGGGTTACAAGGCATAAAAGGTTCGCCGAAAAAACGGGAAAAGGTAGTCACAGGTTCAACAATTCCGGTTTCAGTGCCTGCCAACTTACTGGTATAACCCATCAGAAACCACAACATCGCCTGTTCTGGATCAAGCTTACTAATAGGAGGCAAAACCCCATTTGCATCAGCGGTCAGAAAGAGGATGGTTTGCGGATGGCCGGCCACCGATGAAGGTTTGATATTACTCAACTCCGACAACAGATAGGAACCTCGTGAATTGGGAGTCAGACGTTCATCACCAAAATCAAAGTGGCCATCGGGATAGAGCATCGCATTTTCGATTATGGAACCGTGTTCAAGGTAATCATCTTCATGCATAATCGCTTGATAGATCTCAGGCTCCGCCTCGGAATCTATATTGATCATCTTGGCGTAACAGCCATTCTCAAAATTAGCAATTCCAGCATCACTCCAACCATGCTCATCATCACCCAGTAAAGCCCGATCCGGATCGGCGGAAAGAGTCGTCTTGCCGGTTCCTGAAAGCCCCAAAAGAAGGGCAACGTGTCCATCTGACCCCTCATTGGCAGAGCAGTGCAGCGGCAGAATCCCGACTTCAGGCAGCATATAGTTCATAACCGAAAACATCAACTTTTTAACACTACCGCAATATGCTGAACCGTAGACAATACCTACCCGTTGATCAAGATCGATAACCACCGCCAGATCTGAAGCCTTACCATCCGCCAAAGTTCTCAGGCGTCCCTGATAACGCTCCCGATCCAGCTTATCATAAGGCAGGGCCAGCAAGGTAAACCCCTTGTCGGCAAAGACACTGCCCTCAAGATCATCCGGCAACGGACGAAACATATTATCGGTAAAGAGAACGGTCAAAGCTTTATCGGTTACAACTCTGACCGGCAACGCATAAGCCGAAGCGGCGCCTAAGACCCGGTCGGTTACATAAAGATCATCCTTATCACTGAGAACCTTGACGGCATCAGCAAAAAGCATCTCAAAAGTCTCTTCCGAGACCGGGACATTATTGGGTGAATCCCAATCGATTTTAGCTTCACTTATAGCCCTTTTAACAATTAAGGTATCTTTAGGGCTGCGACCGGTTGATTCGGATGGCGTCCAGGTCGCCAAAGCCCCATTGGCGGCCACCACGGCTTCGCGGTTGTCAACCACGGCTCGAATCATCTCTCTACGCTCCAGATTTTCCGCAACCTGAGCGTGGCCTGCCAGCATGTCATCCACTACTTCTCTTTTGCTCATCTTCGTCCTCTTTTAGTTATTGGTTTTTATATATTAAGGGTGTCAAGCTACCCTCAAGAAACAAACTCAACAATCCGTACGCCATTGCCTCCATACAAACTTTTGACCTCATGCACAAGGTCAGCCGAAGGCTGCAGGGGAAAATTTTCCAGGGCCATAACCACTTCACAATCAGGCATCAATATATTCATAAACGCCGGGCAGTTACCGTGATGACGCTGCAAGACATCCTGAAGCATGGCCAGGCGGGCCGGAGCGGCCTGCTCAAGCGACAAGGTCATGACCACCTTTTCAATCACTTTGGAGAGAGCCTCTTCAAGACCAAAGACCTCACTAACCAGCATTTTTGCTTTCGTATGGTCATCATTAATCTCGACCCGGCCATCCAGGATCAAAGGCTCATCGTTCTCGATGAACTCCTTGGCTTTGGTAAAAGTTTCTTCAAAGAGAGTCACCTCAACCGACCCGCTAAGATCCTCGAGTACGGCAAAGGCCATAATTTTACCGTTTTTTGTTCGTTTACTGCGCACTGATGTCAAAAGGCCACCAATCCGCATCTGAACTGAATTCTCACAATTAACGAGCTCAGCCACACTTGATGTCGTGCAACGCTTGAGTTCATCAACATAACGTTGCAGCGGGTGACTGCTAAGGTAAAAACCCAAGACGTCCCGTTCATAGGTTAATTGCTCCTTATCACTCCAGGATGCAGCATCATCGGGATAACAAGCATCCTCTCGAGCCAACTCTTCACCGGCAAAGGCAAAGAGTGACTGCTGCCCGCAAACCCGATCACGGGAGGCTGACTGACCGTTTTCCATGGCTGAATCAATAGCCGCAAAGAGCCGATGTCGGGGCACCTCCTCACCATCAAAAGCTCCGGATTTTATCAGGCTCTCGAGAACCCGGCGATTAACCTTGGAGAGATCGAGTCGGCAACAAAGATCGAAAAGAGATTTGTAGACCCCTTCGATCTCCCGCACCCGGATAATTTCAGCCGCGGCCTTGCCCCCGACATTTTTAACAGCGGCCAAACCAAAACGAATATCCTGATCAACAACCGTAAAAGAGAGCTCACTGACGTTGACATCCGGGGGCAAAACCTTAATCCCCATATTCCGACATTCAGCAATATTTTTAATTACTTTATCGGTGTTGTTCATATCCTCCATGAGCAAACCGGCCATAAACTCAACCGGATAGTGAGCCTTTAAGTAGGCCGTCTGATAGGCGATATAACCGTAGGCTGCGGAGTGTGATTTATTAAAACCATACTCTGCAAATTGGGCCATCAGGTCAAAGATCTCTTCGGCCTTCGGACTGTCTACCCGGTTCTCCAGAGCCCCATCCAGGAAACTCTGCTTCTGAGCGGCCATCACCTCGGCCTTTTTTTTGCCCATCGCTTTACGCAAAATATCGGCTTGGCCCAGGGAGTAGCCAGCCAGCTTCTGGGCAATCTGCATAACCTGTTCCTGATAAACAATAACCCCGTAGGTCTCTTTAAGAATTGACTCTAACTCAGGCAACAGGTATTCAACTTTTTGGCGGCCATGTTTGCAGGCAATGAAATCGTCGATCATCCCGCTCTCAATCGGACCGGGTCGATAGAGGGCGACCAAGGCAATGATATCTTCAAAGCATCCCGGTTTGAGCTTTACCAAAAGATCCTGCATTCCACTGCTTTCAAGCTGAAAAACCCCAACCGCGGCCCCGGATGAGAGCAATTCATAGGTTGCCGGTTTAATGAAAACGGAATTTCACCCTGATCTTAATAAGAAACTGATTAAGTTAATAAACACAAGTGAGTCTTTATATGGGACGGACGCGGGAAAAGACGATAGGTGTTTGGACGCTGAAGGTCTTTTTAGGAAATTCGTTTATCATTGCTCAACCTTGGATTATCTACTGAAAAAAACCCCAAGCCCCCTGAATAATGGCCATCACTTTATAGATTATGCTTCCATGATATCCATAATTCGATCTGCCTTTGAAAGTGCAATGTCATTTATTTTCATTTTTAATATTCCAGAGAATAAAGAAGAATTGGATTTCCGATATTTGCTATGGCTTTACAACGGAATTCGGCAATTAACTAAAGAAGAACCTATACTTGATGAAAATA
>DAOWIX010000155.1 GCA_030640695.1 Deltaproteobacteria bacterium
CCCTTGCTGATCTGTTTTCGGTTTCTGAGTTTTTTGAGCAGAGGTGATTCAAAATATATTTCGGAAAGAGAGTTTTCCTTCAGGTTGCCCACTGATATCGGCATACGCCGACATGGGAAAACCTTACCATCGGGCATAACGGTGATCAATTCCTCTCCAGCTCGACACCGATAGATTGTTTCCTTGGAGACCTGAAACTGCAGAGCTCTGTGCATGGCAATATTTTTTTTGGGGTTCCCAAAAAACGTTTTTGAACTACGCGAACTATGCATGAGTTGGAAAAATGTAAATGTCTCTTCCTGAGACAGGGTCAGTTCAGCTAACTCTTTACCTTTTCCTGAAGGGATCAAGCGGTCCGCCCATAAGTGATCTACGCCCAACCCTTTGCAGATCTTGGCAACTTCCGGAAAATCTTTATAATTTCCTTTATGAGCGGTAAACGAAACCAGTGTAGTCAGCCCCTGACTTGTTAAAATTTTCAACGCTTTTATTGTCTTCTCAAAATTTCCCTGTCCGCGAATAGAATCATGGGTTTTTCTTGTGCCCTCCATACTTACCTGCACATATTTCGGGGCCAGACTTTTCAAATATCGGGCTGTAGGAATATTAACCAGGCTACCGTTGGTAAGGATTGCAAAGGATATTTTTAACCTCTTTATCTGTAAAAGAAGGGCCAGAAAATCATCTCTTATAAAAGGTTCGCCGCCGGTGATATTGATGTGGCCGTGGACTTTTGTCCTTTTCTCCCGCTCCAGTCGGACAAGAAGCGTAAGATATTGTTCAAGAACTGTGGTTAAGAACTCAAAATCGGGGTTGTCACGATTTCCTGACTCCTGGTAGCAGTGTTTGCAACGTAAATTACACAGATCCGTGATATGCCACTGCAAGGTTAAATGATTTGATTCTTTTTTTCGCAGAAAAGATTGATCGAAGAATTTTGGGAATCTCATATCAATGTCGGTTTATCGCCAGTTAAGAGTAAAAATCCCAGTACAGTTTAAAATGAGGGCAACTCTTATTTGTAGCCATATAAGATTTTCAAGGAAAATGGAGGTCAGAGTAAAATTTTCATTGCTATCGATCATTAGTTGCCCCTGGCAATCTCAACATTTTAAGGCCACCCAGACCGCATGTCGGTAACCACCTTTGCCGGGTCGCTCGCAGCGAACGGCAAAGCCAGCCGAGGTAAGCCGGCTTGCAAATCCGGCATCTGGATTTTCACCCCAGATTGCAAACACACCATCTTGTTTCAATGCCAGCCTGCAATGTTCGATAGCACGGCTGCCATAGAGTGGATCGTTACGGCGGTCGGTCTCCGGTCCCGGTCCTCGGTAAAGATCGAAGATGATGGCATTAAAACTATCTCTTGCTGATTTTTTAACGAGCTCGGCAACGTCGGTAATTTCGACTGTCACTCGGGGATCGGTAGCGGCACCATCGGTCAGTTCAGCCAGCGGACCGAGACACCACTCTTTGATTTGCGGATTCAGTTCAGCGACCACCACCTCGGCGGTGTCCGGCAGTTCATCCAGCACTGCACGCAGAGTGATTGCCATCCCCAGCCCACCGACCAGCACTCGCGGAGCCGGATGATTTTTCAAGTTTTGGCAGCCGAGCTTGCCGAGAGCCATCTCCGAACGCTGGGCCTTGCTGTTCATTAGTATCTGCGGGCCGACGGTTATCAGAAAGTCACCTTTGCCTCGCTTACGCAACTCGAGGATTCCTTCGCTATCGGTTTCAAACCGGTCGAGAACCTGCCAGGGGATGGCCATGAAAAATATCTCCTAATGCGGGCTTTGCCCGCAAACAAGAAAATGTTCTGTAAGGTACTAAAGTTGATACGTTCGTAAAAAGTCGCGGGATGGCTAAGTAAAAATTTCGATAGACAAGATGTTGAGCTTTTCCAGGCGCGAGACTATACATGTAGTATGTCAAGTGTCTGGAAAAGCTCAGCAACGCAGGATATCGGAACTTTTTACGACGCCATCAAAGTTTCAGATCAGCTTCGCCTTGATAATGCTGCTCTCGCATTTTAGCAACTTCACCACTCTCCAGATACTCATCAAAAGTTAGCATTCGGTCGATATAGCCGCTTGGGGTGAATTCGATAATCCGGTTGGCGACGGTAGCCAGAAACTTGTGGTCGTGACTGGTAAAGAGAATGATTTCAGAGTAGGAAATCAGTCCGTTGTTCAGCGCCGTGATCGATTCGAGATCGAGGTGGTTGGTCGGCTCGTCGAAAATCAGCGCATTTGCCTCTTTGAGCATCATCTTCGACAGCATACAGCGAACTTTCTCGCCCCCGGAAAGAACCGAGGATTGTTTTTTCGCCTCATCACCGGAAAACAGCATCCGCCCCAAAAATCCACGGGCGAAACTCTCCCCTTCGGTTGGGGCAAACTGCAGTAACCAGTCTATCAGGCTCAAATCTTTTTCGAAGTAGCTGCTGTTGTCGATCGGGAAAAAAGCCGGGGTGATAGTCACCCCCCAGCGGAAGCTGCCGCTGTCCGGTTGCAGTTCCCCTTCAAGAATCTGAAACAGGGTTGTTTTGGTCAAGCTGTCACCACCGACAAAGGCAACTTTGTCCCCTTTATTAAGGTTCAGGCTGAAGTTGTCCAGCACCTTGACACCGTCTATGGTTTTACACAGATCCTTGATTTCAAGGATGACGTCGCCGCAGGCACGTTCCGGCCTAAAGGCCACGAATGGATATTTCCTGGAAGAGACCGGCATGTCTTCGATGGTCAATTTCTCCAGCAACTTCTTGCGCGAGGTCGCCTGCTTGGCTTTTGAGGCGTTGGAGGAAAAACGTAGGATAAATTCCTTCAGCTCGTTGGCCTTGTCAGTGGCCTTGCGGTTCTCTTTCTGTTTCTGCTGCAGCACCAGTTGGCTGGCCTCGTACCAGAAATCGTAGTTGCCGACGTAGACCGTGATCTTTCCGAAATCGATATCGGCCACGTGAGTACAGACCTGATTGAGAAAGTGCCGGTCATGAGAAACTACAATCACTGTATTCTGAAAACGAGAGAGGAACTCCTCCAGCCAGTTGATCGATTTCAAGTCCAAGTGGTTAGTCGGCTCATCGAGCAGCAGCACATCGGGATTGCCGAACAGTGCCTGGGCCAGTAGTACCCGGACCTTTTCGCCCCCTTCAAGCTCTTTCATTTTTTTGCTGAGCAGGGCTTCGCCGATGCCGAGGCCTTTGAGCAGCACCGCCGCCTCCGACTCAGCTTCGTAGCCGTTCATCTCGGCAAATTCGGCTTCAAGTTCCCCGGAGCGGACGCCGTCTGCTTCGGTGAACTCTTCCTTGGCGTAGATAGCCTCCCGCTCAGCTTTCAACTTAAACAGTTGCTCGTGGCCCATCATCACCGTATCGATGACCGCCTGGTCATCAAAAGCAAAGTGGTCCTGCCGCAGCATGGCGACCCGCTCACCCTTGCCGGTGGAGACGCTCCCCTTATCGCCTTCAATCTCTTTGGCGAGGATTTTTAGAAAAGTCGATTTACCTGATCCATTAGCACCGATCAGGCCGTAGCAGTTACCGGGAGTAAACTTGATATTGACCTCTTTAAAAATGACCCGTTTGCCGTAGGCAAGGGCCACATTGTGTGCGCTGATCATGTTTGTAACATCCTTTAAAATAATGAAAAAACCACAGGGTTGGTCCCTGTGGTTGGGTTTCGTTGAGATTGTATCATTGATTGGGTGATGGGGGCAATTGTTTTGGTTCTGATAGCGTGTAAAATTGATTTTTATCGAAACTTACACCGGGCGACATCGACGATCGCAAATTGATTATTCAAGAACCAAAAAGCGGACGAGAGGCTCAGAGGTTTGTCAGCATAGAAACTGACACCATAATTGTCGATAACCAGAGCCTCATCCCTATTTTTCGACTTTAATCCGGGCGCTCATACAGGCGAGACAAGATCCAGATCGAACTCGGGCCGCATCTGAAAGTGATAGAACCCCGATAATGTTCTGGGGATTATGTTGATGGATAAAGAGTCGACTGACTTGGTTATGAATCATTTCTGATACAGCGCTTTCCAGCATTTGGTTTTCATCACATGAGCGAACCGGGGATGACATGATCATTTTTGCGGGAAGTAGGGGGTCGATGCCTTGTTGATAGGAGAGCGCCAGATCAGTTTTTGAAATAACCCCCTGGGGAAGATCTTCATTGTCTACAATCAGGAGTGCCCCGAAATGGTAACAAGAGAGATCTTCCATAATTCTTGCCAGAGGTTCTTTCTCTGATAATGATTTAACCGAAGTGGTCATAACCTCTTTGATGATAATACGATCGCAAGAGCCGGGATCGTTGTGGCTGCCATTTCGTCTCAGGAGGCCATATCTGCACTCTTGACAATAATTATGCAGAAGCCAGACGATGTCGGGATAGGAAAGTGTACCGGCAACTTTTTCCGACCCTCCTTCTAACACGTAGAGGCGGTGAACCCTGGCATCCCGCATTGTATCCAGAGCTGATTCCAGCAGGGTGTCGTGACAACAAAAGAGCACTGGTGAACTCATGATATCCTGTAATGC
>DAOWIX010000168.1 GCA_030640695.1 Deltaproteobacteria bacterium
AGATGGCTTCTAAATCTTTTCGCTCTTCTTTTGTTAGCGTTACCCTGTAACGTGGCGCCATGTCATCCTCCTTTATGTTTTGGAGGTGACAATATCACGAATCTCATAAAATACGAAGATTTAAATTTTACACTGTACTAGTATCAATGATATTATTTTTTTAGAGGTGATTATCGCTAGAAAAATACGAGATAGAAGTTTTCTGGTAATAGATAGTATTACACCATTCAAGATCAGAAACTAAAAAACCGGCCCTCAAAAAAGAGGAGCCGGTTTTTTATAGATCTATCCCTCTGACTAAGAGATCAGGAAACGGGTCGAGGGGTAAACAGGGCTTGGGAGAGGACATAGGCGGCTTGCAGGGCTTCTGTCGGGCAGAGGGGGAAGCACTCTTTGCAGTCCCAGCACTCTTTAGCGGCGATTTCAGGAATAAAACAGATCTCTTTGCGGGCGCCGCGGTCAACAAAACCTACCGCATTCTTCTGCTTGACCTCGGCGCAATATCTGACACAGAGACCGCAATGGATGCAGAATGAGGCCTCTTTTTCAAAGCGATCTCGGTTGGCACCATACTCTTGAGCCAGATCCTGTAACTCAAAAGAGTCCGGGGCGTGAGCCAGGTAGAGCTCTAGGATCATCTTGCGGATTCTGTCGACCTTTGCAGATCTGGTTCTGACGACAATATTTTCCGCCACCGGATAGACGCAAGAGGCAACCAGGCTGGTCCAGCCGCGAACATCGACTTCCACAGTGCAAAGCCGGCAACTGCCAAAAGGTTCCAGGGCCTCGTGATGGCAGAGAGTAGGGATCGATATCCCCACACTCTTGGCAGCATCCAGGATGGTCATCCCGGGTTTTGCTTTAACTTCTTTTCCGTCAATTTCTAAAAGTATTTTACTCATTTTGTAATCCAGTTAAGCCACAGCGGACAGCAGTGAACTTTGCTTCGCCCTCTTCGACGAAGACAGACTAAAAGTCTATCCCCACATTGAGGCAGGTCGAAATGATTCGTACCTGAATATTAACGTATCGAATGGCTAAGCCATTATTTTATTTTTTTACAATTTTTTTTATGGCACTTCTCTCTTCTTCCGAAATCGGAGCCGGAACCGGTACGCCGGAAATTTTGGTCACTGCGCCAAATTTTGTGGGGCAAACTTCAAAACAGGTTCCACACTTTGTACATTTATCCTGGTCGACAATATGAATCAGCTTCTTGCCGCCGATGATGGCGTCGGCCGGACACTTTTTGAGACAAGTCCCACAGGCCTGGCATTTTTCCGGATCGATATGGAAAGCGATGAGCTCTTTGCAGGAGAGCGCCGGGCAGCGTTTATCTTTGATGTGGGCCTCATACTCATCTCTGAAGTAGCGCAACGTGCTTAAGAATGAGTTAGGGGCACTCTTTCCCAAAGCACAAAGGGCGGCTTCCTGGGCGACTTCGGAGAGCTCTTGCAAAAGTTCGAGATCGCCCTCTTTACCCCTGCCTTCGGTGATATTGGTAAGAATTTTAAGCATCTGCCTGGTGCCTTCACGACAGGGGACGCATTTGCCACACGATTCGTCGGCGAGAAAGTCCATAAAGTACCTGGCAACATCAACCATGCAGGTATCTTCATCCATGACGATCATCCCCCCGGAACCCATCATCGATCCGGCTTTGGAGAGTTCATCAAAATCAACCCCTAAATCTAAGAGTTCCTCAGGAATACAACCTCCGGACGGGCCTCCGGTCTGCACGGCTTTAAACTTTTTACCATCCGGGATACCACCACCGATTTTGTAGATAATATCTTTTAGAGTGATGCCCATAGGAACTTCAACCAGGCCGGTATTGTTTATCTTGCCGACCAGGGCAAAAATCTTGGTGCCCGAGCTCCCCTCGGTGCCAAATTGCGTAAACCAGTCCGCCCCGTTATTGATGATCAGCGGCACATTGGCCCAGGTTTCAACATTGTTCAGAACACTGGGTTTATCCCAAAGGCCCTTGATGTTGGAGCGGATATATTTGGGTCGGGGCTCTCCGGCCCGGCCTTCCAAAGCCGTCATCAGAGCCGTCGATTCACCGCAGACGAAAGCGCCGGCTCCCTGATGCACTTGCACTGTAAAATCAAAACCTGAGCCCAGAATATTTTTCCCGAGAAAACCAAACTCTTCGGCCTGTTTAATCGCGAGGTTAATATTCTCAACCGCCAAAGGATATTCCTGACGCACGTAGATAAAGCCCTCGTGCGAGCCGATAGCATAGGCCCCGATGATTAAGCCTTCAAGAATTGAGTGCGGGTTTCCCTCAAGCAGCGCTCTATCCATAAAGGCCCCGGGATCCCCCTCATCGGCGTTAACGATCACATATTTAGTTGCGTCCGGGGCGTTACGGGTACCTTCCCACTTTCTGCCGGCGGGAAAACCACCCCCGCCGCGACCTCTTAAATTTGATTTTTTGATCTCCTCGACAACATCTTCGGCTGACATTCCTTTAAGCACCTTGGTTAAGGCTGAGTAGCCATCAAGGGCCAAATAGTCTTCGATGCTTTTCGGATCAATCTTAATATTACTGCCGAGAATATTTCGAACCTGATTCTTATAAAAAGGAATATCAGATTCAAGGGTCGCCTTTTCGTCCGTGATCGGGTCGGCATAGACCAGACGTTCGACGACCTTTTTCTCTTTTATAGTTTGCGAGACAATCTCACAAACGTCTTCAGGCTTTACCTGGAGATAGCAGATCTCCTCGGGATAGATAACAACCACCGGCCCTCTTTCACAAAATCCCGGACACCCGGTCTCTTTAGTATTGACTCCAGCCTTCAGGCCTTGTTCATCAATCTCTGCTTTAAAAGCAGCAATCACTTCAGCGGCCCCGGAGGCAATACAACCGGCCCCGGCACAGATTGAAATGCAAGGTGTGTTGGCGTCATTTTTTGATAACAGTTCTTGTCTGAATTTCTCTAATTCTTCAGACGAATTTATTCTTGTCATAATTTTAATCCTACTCGTAGTTTTTCAGCACATCTATGGTCTCGGCTGGTGTCACCTTACCGTAAGTCTTGCCATTGATTTCCATAACCGGCCCTAAAGCACAACAGCCAACGCAGTTAACCGTCTCCAGGCTGAATTTCAGATCGAGGTCGGTTTCACCGGGCTTAATACCGGTCAACTCCCGCAAGGAGTCGAGAACCCGTGAGGCACCACGCACGTGACAGGCAGTACCCACACAGACATGAACTTCATGACGTCCTTTCGGAACCAAGCTGAAAGCTTTATAAAAAGTTGCGATATGCAGTATCTGGGTCAGGGGAACCTGCAATTTTTCACTGACCCTCTTTAAAGCATCCTTGGGAAGCCAATGATGTTCACTTTGGATCTCCAGTAATACCTGGATCAGGGAACTGGCTTCACCGTGATGTTTATCTATTATTTTATCGATTCTATCGTTATTCATAAGTTGAGGTACCTTTAATTAAAGTCGAGAACGCCGCGATCATTGCTTCGACCACTCTAATGGAGTCAGGATTTTACTGACGACTGACCACTGGCGACTGACCACTGCCCTTAAGCGAGAGCGTAGCACTTCCCGTTTTCGTCGTACTTGATCAATCCCTGTCTTGATGAGTCACTTATATGTTTTGCTACTTCAGACGGATTAAGATCCATAATATTAGAGATCTCACCGGTTGAAAGAGGCTTTTTATTAAGCAGCATCAAGATTTCGCTGATTGACAATTTATCGGTAATCAGCTCGTCAATCAAACGGTTGGTTTCATCACTGGCAAAAAACTTCTCATACTCCTCTGCCGATTTAACCGGTACTCTTAGGCGCTCCCTCTCCACCAGTTTGATGTAGGGGATTAACTTTCTCACAGCTTCAAGCTTTGTCTTCACTTCTTCTTCATCTAGACCTTCGGCTTTGCCAAGCGGCCCTAATTCTTTCACATTTTTGGTGAAATCATCTGTAACTTCAGCC
>DAOWIX010000089.1 GCA_030640695.1 Deltaproteobacteria bacterium
CAGTCCATCTTTTGCCAATCTTCGTTAAAACTGCCAAAATCGTGGATCTTTTTGTAAAGGGGCGAGCCTGGAAACGGTGTGAATTTAGCGACGTTAAGTTCATCTATAGGGAGAGATTTCAGGTAGGCGATTGAACGTCTGACACTTTCAGTAGTTTCACCTGGCAGACCGACCATGAAGAGTCCCTTGACCCGGATGCCGCATTTTTTTATCAGATGTATCTGTTCAGCCATGAAATTGAGATCGACCTTCTGGCGATGACGGCTTAAAAGGTTGGCGTCACCACTCTCGATGCCTAAGCTGATCATCCAGCAACCCGCCTTTCTCATCATTGCCAACATCTCGGCATCAATATGCTCGGCCCGAACTGCGCAGTTAAATGTCATATCCAGGGGGCGTGATTGCAAGAGTTGACAGAGCTCGGTCACCCGTTCCCGATTAAATGTGAACTGGTCGTCGTAGAAATTGACATGGCGGATGCCAAAACGGTTTTCCAGGTACTCCAGGTGGCGGTAGAGATAGGCAGCCGAATTGTAGCGAAAACTCCGGCGAAAAACCGAACGGTCGCAATAGCTGCAGGCGTAGGGGCAGCCGCGACTCGAAATACAACTTGTATTGGGGGCTTTGGGGTAATTGAAAATCGGTAACCGGTAGGTTTTGGGAAAGCCAATAAGTTTTTCGTAGGCCGGAAAAGGGAGTTTGTCAAGCTCTAAGGCGATCTCGCGAAAACCTGAAAACTCAGCCTTTCCGGTAGTATTCCAGAAAACCAAACCGGGAATTGTCGAGCCGTTTTTCGGCTCTTCCATAAGCTGAAAAAGCGTCTCTTCACCTTCTCCGACAATAAAATAATCAAAAGCCGGGTAGTCAGTCAATAATTTTTCACGCAATGCGGAGACGTGGGGGCCGCCGCAAAAGGTGCGAATGCCGGGTAGAATCTCTTTGGCTATAGCCGCCAGCCGAACTCCATCAAGAAAACTGGAGGTTGTACAACTGAAGCCGACCCAGGCTGGTTGCATCATTTCAAGATAGGTTTTTAAACGGCGTTCAGCCGTCAGGGGAAAGGCGAAACAATCAAGGATGTCGGCCTTTTTACCCCGCTCTTCAAGGTAGGCGGCAATACTGGCAAGACCCAAAGGCGGCATCAGATTGGCTTTTCTGGCAATATCAGCCTTGGCTGCTGATGCCTGATAACCCAAAGGGTGGACGAGAAGGACGCGTTTTTGGTTAAGGTGTTCCATGTTTTTTTAGCTATAAAGGCCGGGTTTCAGGCCCGGCCTTTTTTGTCTCAATGGTTAATTCATTGGGTGAAAATTCTTCTTTCATAGGGAAAATATCATACCGTTCTTGATCTTGCAACGCTTTTGTGGTGGTTTTGACGGGTGTTTACCTATCCTGGCTTTTGGTGGGGCGTTTTCAGATTGCTTTCAGATGTCGGAATCGTTATAGATGGAAGCATGTCTGAAATTATCTTAATTTATCCTCCGGTTGCCAAACCCTGTGAAGCTCCGGGCGGGATTGCGAAACTTGCCGGAGCCTTGCGTCGTCACGGCGCCGACTGTACGGTTGCTGACTTTAATCTTGAAGGGCTGCGGTTTCTGCTCGGAGAGCCTTTGCAAGCCGATGATACCTGGAGTCGGCGGGCGCTGCGGCATGTCGATAAAAACCTTGCAGCCCTTGGCGACCCCCGCCTCTATCAAAATTTCGATCGTTACAAACGGGCGGTGGCCGATGTCAATCGGGTACTGGAGATGGTTGGCAGAAAAAATGGTGTCGGCTTATCTCTGGTTAACTATCAGGACGAGTCACTTTCACCCCTTCGCAGTAGTGATCTCCTGGCCGCCGCCGAACGTCCGCAGGAGAATATTTTTTTCCCCTTTTTCAGTGAAAGGTTGTCACAGCTCATTGAGAAGCACGGACCTTCTGTTATCGGCTTTTCCTTAAATTATTTGAGCCAAGCGCTCTCTACATTTGCGCTGATCGGATTTTGTCGGCAGCGCTATCCGGAGCTCTCCGTGGTGGTTGGTGGCGGTCTGGTGACTTCGTGGCGGAGTCGGCCAAAAGATGAAAAATCAAACTGGCGCAATCTCTTTGCCGGTCTGATTGATCATTTGATAGGTGGGCCGGGAGAGAGTGCTCTGCTGGAATTATTGGGGCTGGATGTATCGGAAAATGAAGTAGAAAGTGAATATGTAGCGTCCGATTATGACGATTTCTGCGGTTCCGATTACCTCTCTCCCGGTTGGATTCTGCCCTATGCGGCATCGTCCGGCTGTTACTGGAATCGCTGTTCGTTTTGCCCGGAAAAGGCGGAAGGGAGTCGCTATCGGCAGAGAGCTCCGCAAACCGTCATTAAAGAACTTGGCAAATCAGTGCAAATCACGCGACCGACGCTTATCCATTTTCTTGATAATGCTATAAGCCCGGCCCTTATGCGGGCCTTGATCAAGCAACCACCGGGGGTGCCATGGTACGGTTTTGCCCGCATAAATGATGATCTTTGCGAGCTCGACTTTTGCCACAAATTGCGGCACTCAGGTTGTGTTATGTTGAAATTGGGGATTGAGTCGGGAGACCAAGAGGTTTTACAGGCGATGCACAAGGGTATCTCTTTAGAACAGGTTGCGGTCGTTTTAAATAATCTGCAACGGGCCGGGATTGCGACCTATGTATATCTTTTGTTCGGAACGCCGAGCGAAACTTTGTCTGCAGCGAGGCGGACGCTTGATTTTGCGGTTCAGCATAGTCAGGCTATCTCTTTTCTTAATCTTGCGATCTTCAATTTGCCGTTATACTCTCCAGAGAGTAAGGAGCTTGAGGTTTGCGATTTTTACTCCGGCGACCTCTCCCTCTACAGTGATTTTATCCATCCACGCGGCTGGCAGCGTAAAGAGGTGCGGCGCTTTCTCGATCAGGAGTTTAAACGCCATCCGGCGATATCCGCAATTATCAAACGCGATCCTCCCTCTTTCACCTCCAATCATGCGCCATTTTTTGCCGCATTGGCGGTAAAAAAGGAAGGTTGGTATGCTTGATCATAAAAAACTGGCAGTAATTCACATCGTCAAAAGAGAGTTGGGCTTTTCCGACGAAGAGTATCGCGATTTTCTCGAAAACTCCTGTGGGGTGCGCTCAGCCAAAGAGCTTAATGAGATAACCTTTCGCCGTCTGATGCGTGATTTTGCCAGAAGCCGCCACTATCGTCTCAATGTAGAGGGGCTGACGGTTCGCCAAAAACTTTTTATCCTTCACTTGGTCGAAGAGCTTGGTTGGAGTCGCAGCCATTTTAATAATTTCCTGCACAAATACTACCACAAAACTGATGTCGATAGTTGCAGTAAAGAGGAAGCGAGTAGGGTGATAGAGTCGTTAAAGCAGGTAAAGAGTCATCACGGATCCAAAGAAACAAAGGCAGAAGGCCCAAAGTGAAAATTGAAAACTTTGCGCATTCTGCCTTTTTAGGTTTTTGTATCTAATTCGTTAGAGCTTAAATACGACTTAAGATTGCATCACCCATCTCTATAGTATTAACCACTTTGTCTGGGTTGACGGCAATATCTCGGGTGTGAATACCATCTTTCAGAGTGTTGGCAACAGCGTTGTCGATGGCGTCAGCCGCTTTATCGAGGGAGAAGCTGTAGCGTAGCATCATGGCGGCCGAAAGGATCTGGGCGATCGGGTTGGCGATGCCTTGGCCTGCGATATCGGGGGCCGAACCACCGGCGGGCTCAAAGAGGCCGAAGTTGTCCCGGTTGAGGCTGGCCGAAGCTAAAAGACCCATCGATCCGGTCAGCATGGCGGCTTCATCTGAGATGATATCGCCGAACATATTGCCACAGAGCATGACATCGAACTGGTGCGGATCTTTGACCATCTGCATAGTTGCGTTATCAATATAGAGGTGGTTTAAGGTGACGTCGGGATACTCTTTGGCGATTTCGATTACAACTTCACGCCACAAGACCATAGTGGTCAGGACATTGGCTTTGTCAATAGACGTTACCAGGCCGCGCCGCTTGCGGGCGGCGGCGAAAGCTAAATGTGCAATGCGCTCAATTTCTCCGCGAGTGTAGACCATAGTATCGAAAGCTTTTTCATCTTTTCCTTGGCCTTTCCGGCCTTTGGGTTGGCCAAAGTAGATGCCGCTGGTCAATTCCCGGACGCAGAGAATATCAAAGCCATCTTTAACGATATCAGCCCTTAACGGGCAGGCCGCCACCAGAGATGGATAGACCCGGGCCGGGCGGAAGTTGCAGAAGAGATCAAAATGTTTGCGTAAAGGTAAGAGTGCGGCTCGTTCCGGCTGTGCGGCCGGCGGCAGGTTTTCCCACTGTGGTCCTCCGACCGAGCCAAAGAGAATTGCATCACTCTCCTCACAGATCTTCAAGGTCTCCGGCGGCAGGGCCAAACCATGATTGTCAATAGCGCAACCGCCGACATCGGCGAAAGAGTATTCAAGTTTAAAGGAGAATTTTTTCTCTACCGCGTCAAGCACCTTGAGCGCTTCCCGCATCACTTCCGGGCCGATTCCGTCCCCGGCCAAAACCGCAATTTTTTTCATTTTAAAATCCTTGTTGGTTTGCTCAGTTAATTTAAGACTTCAAAAGCCTTTGTCGAGATATCGTTGGTATTTTTTTTGACTCACTGTCTGACGGCAAAGAAAAGGCTTTAGATTTGAGGCGCTCAAGGTTTGAGGAATGAGGCGTACAGATAGTACGCCGCAGTGACGAGAACCGCAGAGCAACGAAGAAGATGAAGCCTTTTCTTTGTCGTCAGGTCATGCGAATGGCGAACTGGGGACAATATCCAACACAATAGCCGCAACGCAGACAGAGGTCGGGGTTGATCTTTGGTTTTATCTCTTCAGACTCTTTGGTGATGGCGTGATTGGGGCAGGCTTCGATACAGCTGCCGCAATCTTTGCAGAGAAAATCGACGATCTGGAAACATTTTTCTTCGATAACGAGTTCTGGAAGATTAGCAATCTCATCCGGTGAAGCCTTAAAGTAGGCCAGATTGTAGTCAACTTCAGCTTGACTCACCATGCCCATAGCAATTGGTACCTGACTGATATTGCGGACATAACTTACCGCTTCGTGGTACTCTTTAACGAGACAGCCGCCGCCTAAGGCCTTCATGAAGTAGACACCTTTATTTCGGGCTACGCAGAGTTTGATCGCCTCTTCCATCTCGGCGACCGTGCCGTAGAGAATTCCGGTGCCATTTTTATTGATGATCGGAAAGACGATGTCGACCTCGTCAATTTCAGCTGCCAGGCGGACGGTCGGTACCGAGTGAGTGCTGATGCCGACAGCTTTGATGAGCCCTTGCTTTTTGCAGTCAAGCAGGGCCTGCCAGGCCCCCGAACGTTGCTCAAAGACATTCTCATCTTCTGGAACCCGAGCGGCATGGAGATGAAAGATATCGATGTAATCGATCTCCAACGCCTGTAAAGCCTCTTCCACCGCCTTCCGCATCCCGGCATAATCTAAAGCCATCGATTTGCTGACAATGACCGGTCTTAACTGAGCTTTTTTTAAGGCCAGGCGGATCGGTTCATAGGTCTGGTAGAGTTCAGCCGTATCGATAAAATTGACCCCGCCATTAAGAGCCCGAAGGATAATTTCGGCGCCCTCTTCGGCCGGGATGTTTTTCTGTAACGGCCCCATCGGCAGCGCCCCGAAACAGAGTTCACTGACCTCTATCCCGGTTTTTCCTAGGGTCATCTTTTCCATCATTTATTACCTCACTATAGGGGATGATTTCGCAAATATTCAAAGGAGCACTGTTTTGATTCTGGGTAAGATGTTTCTTTCTCTAGCGCAATTGGCGGCAGAAAGTCAAATTGTGATATTGATTGCTCGAAGGAGTTGGCAAGAAAAGTTCTTAAGGGTGTAAAGGGTGAAGATAATCTGGTAGGAGAGAAATTTGTGTACTCAATTGTGTTAATTTTGTCTTGAAAGGAGAGTGAATGTGGGTTATGGGGTAGGTTAAGCGAAGTTTGTGTAAGGATGTTGAAATTATGACGAAAAACAAGTATGATCTTTTTTTGTAAATCATTTGATTTGTAGTCTGAAAAAGGGAGAGGTATATGAAACAGTTGCGTGTGTTAGCGGGAATCGTATTGATGTTTTTAATGATGAATGTGTCAGTTATGGCGGCTGAAGTTTTTATGCCTCACTTGACGGGTGGTTTTGCTGATTGGGGAGATTACCTGACGGTTGATAATACCGGGGTGGCGCCAGCTAGTGTAACGGTGATTCTTTATGACGATACTGGTACCCAGGTATATAGCGGAGCCCATGTTGTCGGGGCGTTGGGCGAATCAGTAATTGATCTCAAACAATTGAGCAGTACGGCTCAGTCCGGTAAGGTTACGTATTCCGGAAATACCTTATATTTCCGTCTCTCCCTGCTCAATAATGTTGCCGGAGGGGTGGCTGAATTTCGTCTTATGGGTATTCAGAGCTCGGTTTTAGGCTTTTTCTTTAGTGATTTTGAAAGCGTGGTGGACTGGAAAGGGATTGCCTTGACCAACTATGGGGCAAGCGAAGCTGCGGTTACACTCTTTGCGATAGGGGGTGGACGAATTCTGGGGACAGCGAACCTTGCGGTTCCGCCATATAGTAAGGTTTCCGGTACTCATTCGACTTGGTTTTCGGATCTTAATATGAATGAGGTCAAAAAAATAATTGCCGTTTCTCCGGTTGCGGTTCTTGGAGGTATTGCGATTGCCAGCAATGCAGCGAGTTCGAGCATGCTGTTTACAGCCGCAGTGCCGATGGAGAGCTTTTCAGCGGGGGAGCTTATTGGCGATTTTACTGGTGTCTGG
The DNA here is from genome assembly GCA_030640695.1 of Deltaproteobacteria bacterium. GTDB lineage: Bacteria > Desulfobacterota > Anaeroferrophillalia > Anaeroferrophillales > Tharpellaceae > Tharpella. The sequence continues at coordinate 6,830 of DAOWIX010000089.1, forward strand.
CGGGGTGAGTGGGATAATGGTGGTGGATATTCTGGTGATATCGTTATGCGTCTGATTCAGACTGATGATCAAGTAGTTGGAACTGCAGATATCGATGATACAGATTGTGGTAATGTCAGAAATATGCCGATAAACGGGACTGTGAGTAATGATATGATTGCTTTTGATGCTAGCTTTAAATGTGGACAGTATCTGGCGACCCTTGCTTTTACCCAAGGTAGTCGAAGAGGGGATACCATCTTTGGTAGCTATCAGGAAAATGTCAATGGTGCGTTTTATGATTCGGGAACTTTCTGGTTAACCAAAGATTAATGGAGTTGTCAGTGTCTTCGTTATGTTGAAAAAGAAGTGGTTGTGACTGTTTCCGACGCTGTTAAGATCGTTTTATCAGTTGATCCCAGAGTAGGCCTTTGAAGCCAAAACGTTGCATGATCTGTAGGCGCTGGAGGGCGTCTGACGGTGGGAAGAGGCGTTTGCGGTGGCCCTTGCAGGCATTGGTGATCTCCTGGTTCATGGTTTCCGGATCGATGTCGGGAGAGAAGTAGTAGGTTGGTCGCAGTAGAGAGGTTTGGGGGGAGATGATCTCCTCCTTTAAAGCTCGTTGGTAGAGTTGGGTTCCCGGCAGAATGCGCAGGCCGGAGAAGA
>DAOWIX010000096.1 GCA_030640695.1 Deltaproteobacteria bacterium
AGATGGCTTCTAAATCTTTTCGCTCTTCTTTTGTTAGCGTTACCCTGTAACGTGGCGCCATGTCATCCTCCTTTATGTTTTGGAGGTGACAATATCACGAATCTCATAAAATACGAAGATTTAAATTTTACACTGTACTAGAATCCAAGCGATAGTTCGAACAATCTATCGCAATGGCGCCACCGGTCGGCATTGCCTGACTGGCATTGACAATAATATTTTGAATGACTTGGCTTATCTGTCCTGAATCAATGGTTACCGGCCAGAGCCCTTCATTAAACTTGAAATCACAACGAACATTACTGCCCCTTAAAACAAAACCGGCGGAATCTCTGATTACTTCTTCAATTGCCGCAATTTTTTTAACCAGCTCACCGCCCTTGGAAAAGGTTAGTAATTGTTGGGTAAGATCTTTAGCCCGCAAGGATGCTTTTTCGGATTCTGTCAACAATTCGTAAATTTCATCTTTCGGGTCTGTGTTCGTCAGGGCCAAAGAAATATTACCTAAGATTGCAGCCAGAATATTATTGAAATCATGGGCGATGCCGCCCGCCAAAATGCCGACCGACTCAAGTTTACGACCTTTGAGCAACTCCTCTTCCATCTTTTTTTGCTCGGTTATGTCTCTGGCCATATGAATGAGATATTGCACATCACAATTTTCACCCAGCAGAGGAGAGGATGATACCTGGAAGATTTTTTTCAGGCTTTGATGTTCGATTATTCCTACATGACTGTTTATGTCCTCAAGCGTAATAATTCCTGGACATCCCGGACAGGGAGCGTGGGTGCCACGAAAAACCTCGTAGCATTTTTGGCCAATGAGCTCTCCAAATTCTAATCTGAAAAAATTAGTTGCGGCCTTATTGGCCCGGACAATGCGAAAATCTTTATCTTGGATCGTAACAATATCAGGAATTGCATCAAAGGTTTTTTCCCACTCTTCTTTGCTTCTAACCAGTTCTGCTTCTGCTTTTTTGCGGACAGTGATGTCATTATATACGGCTACAATTTCACCGGACGGAATTTTGCAGACATAATTCTCCACCCATAAAGTTATCCTGTCGTCCTGGTAAAACGAACTGGGAAACTGTTCGGGAATGCCGGTTTTGTAGACCCTTTGAAAAACATCAAGTAAGCCCATCTCCTTTATGGCGGGGAAAATTTTCGTAACCTTCTTACCGACTATTTCATGAAGTTTAAGCTGGCTCGACAGTAAACCGGCCCGGTTGAGATCTTTGAAGATAAAGTTATTGCCCTCTTCCACAGCATCATAGATTGCAACAGCTGAACCCATATTATTAAAGAGCTCTCTAAAGCGCTCTTCTCGAACTCTAAGTTCCTCTTCCGTAATCTTTCTGTATGTGATGTCACGATGGGTTCCTGCAGCTCTGATTGGTGAGCCGTTTTGAGAAAATTCTACAATCTTTCCGCGCCCTGAAATCCATAGATATTGCCCACTCTTATGCCGTAAACGAAATTCGGTGCCCCACTTACCCGAGCCTTTCTCAATGCAGCTAAAAATTTGCTGTTTAACCGTCTCCCTGTCCTCCGGATGTAAAAGATTATCCCAGGTTGCCAGGGTGTGTGGCAACTCCATAGGGCCATAACCAAGCATCGAGAGATATCTGGGGCTAAAGTAGACATCATTGGTCTGCATATCCCAATCCCACATCCCTAAATCTGCACCTTCGATAGCTAACTGGAGACGTTGTTCATTGATTTTCAGTGCTTCCTCGGCCCGCATGCGATCGGTGATATCGCGGCTGATGCCAACCAGCCCGTGGAGGGTTCCATCCAAACCCTTGAACTGAGTCTTCATAGTGTCCCAAAGCACTTTCTTGCCATCCGGATAATCGACCCACTCTTCATTAGTGACCGGTTTTCCGGACGTGAAGATTTCGTCGTCCTTGCGCCCGAAAAACTCGGCCGTATCCTTGTCAAATAAGTCAAAATCGGTTTTGCCCAAGAGACTTTGTTCCTCGAACCCGACAAACGACTCAAAAGATCTGTTGCAGCCAAGGTATTCACCCTCAGTGTTTTTAAAGAAAATCAAGTCGGGTATCGAATTGATAACCCCTCTGAGTAGCCCTCGTTCCTTGATCAAAGATTTGCGGTTTTCTAAAAGTTCCTTGCGAGCATCCCTCCGGGTCTTCTGCCTCTTCAATATGAGACCGATAACCATAGTGAGGAGAGGAAAAATGATCAGGATCGGAGGGGCCACAGCCTTAATGATGGGAAGTTGCATCTCTTTGGGCATAAGAAACATGCAGGAGAGCATAGCCAATTGGACCAGGAAGCCGAAAGTGTAAAGTTCTTTCCATCCTAGAGGTTTGTCGTGTTTCTCTTGCCAATACTTCCAGGCGAGACCTACACATGCGGTGACCACGATCACAACCGTCCCGACGACTCCCCCAGGGCCACCTTGGTATAGACGAAACGATCCGGTGATGATTACGGCAATCATCGTCGGAAAGAGCCCAAAAAACAACCCACACAGGCTTAAGAGAACCCATCTGGTATCGAAGAAAACGCCGGGTTGTATACTCCATGGATTCAGCATCACGGCAATGCCGATCAGCCCGACCAAGACTCCAGTGCAACAGTATCTCAGGTTATTTTTTGCAATCGCATAGACACCAAATGTGTCATAAAAGAGACAAAGAATCAGCATTAGCGCCGCATTATTCAATAGTCCAGCAAAACTGTCCATGTTTTTCCCTTAAAAAAATGCGTTGTTCACTGATCCTAGATTAGAGGGAATGGTCGCTTTTACCGTAAGCATTAACCAGCCGTCACTATTATATGGCAAGTTCAACTTTTTTCTCGATATACAAGCTTTAAAATTGATCGTAAAACAAGATGGCCGGGCCGCTTTTCTGAAAAGCGACCCGGCCATCTACAGTGATTCATGATTTCCCATCTCAACCTTTAGCCAGTTTGGCATTTTTGAGGTTGTCTGTCTATTGGCTTTAGCTATAGTATGAATTTATGTTCCGAGTCAAATAGTTAAATTGGCATATACATCATCTTCATAACCACAAAATGAATTCCAAAAAAGATATCATTAAAAATTGAGGGTTCGGGCGGTTTTTTCCCCAACTTAGAACTGAACTCCCAACTGAGTTGTAACCCGGTTTATCTTGTCCCTGTTTTCGAAAGCTTCATAGAGGTACTCGATTCCGATGGAGGTGTTTTCGAAGATTTCATAGGCTGCTATCATCCCAAACTGGGTTGCCGGGAGAAAATTTAAAGCATAATCTCTAATGGTACCAACGAGCGTTTGCGGACATCGAAAAGCCCTTTATCGGTAAGTCTCAGGAATGGCAGACCGGTAAAGGCCAGGGTCTGGTAGTGGAAGAAGGGATTGTCGAGTTTTGAGCCGAGAGAGGTCAAGGCTTTGACAATTCGGTTTTCCCGGGCGAGAATCTCGCGCAAACCCAAATCAGCCATGATGCCTCCGATTGGTAGTGGCAGCTCGGCCAGAACCCGACCCTCGTTAACGACGACAATCCCGCCTCCGATCTCAAGTAGGCGATTAAATGCGGTTGCCATCTCCTCATTACTGCAGCCAATAACAGTTGGCTGATAACACTCCCAGTTTAAAGTCGAAGCCCAGGCACCGTGCTGAATTCCGGTATCGGCCAGAAACCCTCGGGCAATCCGGTTACTGCCGTAACGGTCGAAGACGACATATTTGATTATGCCTTGCAGCGGATCGGCTAAGATATTGCCCTGCTCAATTTTCAGGGTCGGCGTTACTTCGTGGGTCACCATGCTGCCGATTTCCGGCTTAATGGCTCTAACCTTGACATGGTCAAGTTTTGTCGTCGGATAGAGGAACGTTGCCGCTGTAACTGGCTTTAAAGGAAGTGAGTTGTAGGCCGCTTGCGGATATTTGTAAGGCGTGTAGATTTCGGCATTTTCCAATTTGCCTTGGCTGGCACATATTTTACCCCGGCAGAGAACCATTCGCGGGGTAAACTTTTCCAGTTCCGGAACAATCAGGATATCGGCCCGGCGACCCGGTGCCAGAGCGCCGATATCTTGGCGCTGAAAGGCTTCGGCGGCATTTAAAGTTAGCATCTGGACAACCGTAAGGGGATCGAAACCGAGTTTAACCGCTTTTTGACCAAGACTGTCAAGATGGCCTTCGTTGAGCAGCCATGAGGGGGTCACACCATCGGTCGAAATCGTCATACGGCGGCTCTCACGAGTGAGCTCCTTAACTGGAGCCACCCCGGCCAGGTCGCGGCGGATGCTACCTTCTCGGATCATCAGGTGAAGGCCGAGACGGAGGCGATCCAGGGCCTGTTTTGGATTTATAGGTTCATGGCAGGAGGTAATTCCGGCTGCGGTAAAGGCGTTTAGTTGATGTTCTTTGGCGCCGGCTGAATGGCCTTGAACAGGCTTATTATAGTGTTTGGCCAAAGCGAGAAGTTCCAGAGTGCGATCATCGGCCTTGAGGATGTCGGGCCAGTAAGCTTCGCCGATTCCGGCAATTTGCTCAAGCTGGAAAAGTTCTTCATATTCTGTCAGAGATATCGGATAACAGCTCTCAAAATCGGGATAGGGAGGGGAGAAACAGGGGGCTGTGAAATTAAGATCCAAGGGCAGACCGGCGGCTTCCTCTAAGAGCCAGCTTAAACCCTGGCGGCCGAGGCTGTTGCCGAGTTCGGTCGCTTCGCTGAAAACCGTGGTCGTTCCACGGGGCAGGACGGCGGCGCAAAAATCGTGCAGGCGAAAGACGTTGGCGATATGGGTGTGGGTTTCAATATAACCGGGGAGGACGAAATCGCCTTTAGCATCAATAATTTTTGTATCTGATCCGAGAGCTCCGGGGGCCGGATTGCCGATGCTTGCAATCTTTCCAGCGTAAACCGTGATGGTGCTTTGTGGTTGGATTTCGGCGGTAAAGACATTGACCAGATTGGCATTGATAATAGCCAGGTCGGCGGCTTGTCGGCCCAAAGCCGTAGCGATAATTTTTTTAGTGGTAGTAAAATCGGGCATTTTTGTGATTTACTCCTGAAATTTTTACCACGAAGACACGAAGATCACGAAGAAATGCTTTTCATCTTCGCGCTCTTCGTGGTGCAATATAATTTAGGTTGCGGGCGAGGCCCGCGTCAATTCACTTTTGTTCAGTATTGGGAAAGAATATTGCTTGATTAATAAGGTGAAGAGAGTAACATATAAAAATCATGGTCGCAAGTCTTGGCCTTTATATATGTTGACAAAGATAATCTTCTTTAGTATGAATATTTTAAATAAAAGAATGAAGTTATAAATTAAGAACTTAAATTTATATTTGGAGGAGTTGAAAATGGGAAAGACACTGGAAAATCTACAGGCGGCGTTTGCCGGAGAGAGTCAGGCTAACCGTAAATATCTTGCTTTTGCAACCAAGGCCGAAGCCGACGGTTTTTCACAGATTGCCAAGTTGTTTCGGGCCGCAGCTGCCGCTGAGACCGTACATGCCCATGGTCATCTGAAAGCGATGGACGGGGTTGGTGATACCGGTGCCAATCTGCGTGATGCGGTGGCCGGCGAAAGCCATGAGTTTAAGGATATGTATCCTGGATTTATTGCAACCGCTAAAGAAGAAGGTAACAAAAAAGCCCTCAGAATGTTTGAGTGGGCCAACGTTGTTGAAGAGATTCACTGCGGTCTTTACACGGATGCCCTGGCGACTTATGAGAAGGGTGGCGACCTGCCGGCTGAGGATCTTTGGGTCTGTAGTGTCTGTGGTAATACGGCTGGCGGCGACTGTCCCGACAAATGCAGTGTCTGTGGCGTCCCGGCCAGTAAGTTTGACAAGATCGACTGATCTATTTTAAAGATGTGAGATGTATCTTTAAAAAGAGGGAGCTTGTCGGCTCCCTCTTTTTTGTGGTGTCCCAGAGCGGTATAACTCAACTTACCGACTCTTACACTGGAGGAGTATTATGGAAAGGTATCTAATAGAATTTAGAAGGCTGCAGGTCGGGTTATTGGGCGGCTTCGGGGCTCTGGTTCTTTTTTTTGTTTTAAGCAGTAACTTGTTTGCCGGGACGAGCTGGACGGAGAGTGGTAAGAGTTTGCTCAATAAGCTGGGCCAAGAGTCTGCTTCCAGTCAAACTCCGAGCCCGCTTTCCGATACCGAGATCGGCTCCGGGCTGAAAGAGGCTTTGCGGGTGGGCAGTGAGACCGTAGTTTCGCAACTCGGTAAAACGGATGGTTTTAACGCCGATTCATTGATTCATATCCCGCTCCCGGAAAATTTTGAAACGGTGAGAAAGGCTTTGGGAAAAGTAGGATATTCGAATATGCTCGACGATCTTGAGTTGAAACTTAATCGCGCCGCTGAAATGGCGACCCCGAAGGCGAAAGAACTTTTCGGGAAGGCGATTACTGAAATGTCTATTGAGGACGTTCAGACGATCTATAAAGGCCCGGAAGATTCTGCAACCCAATATTTTCGTGGCAAGATGACGCCGGAGCTGACTAAAGAGATGACTCCGGTGGTCGAAGAGAGTTTGTCTCAGGTGGGCGCTGTTCAAGCCTATGATGAGGTCATGGGGAAGTATAAAAGCATTCCTTTTATGCCTGATGTCAAAGAGGATCTGAACGGCTACGTCGTCGAAAAAGGGATGGATGGAATTTTTTACTATCTAGCCCAGGAAGAGGCCGCAATTCGTTCAGAACCCCTAAAACAGACAACAACCCTGCTCAAACGACTCTTCGGAGGCCAATAATCTTTTTTTGTGACACCATCATAATATAGTCAGTTTGTAGTGGACAGTTGTTAGTCGTCAATGTTTTTACTGCCCACTGCCCACTGCCCACTGCCC
>DAOWIX010000112.1 GCA_030640695.1 Deltaproteobacteria bacterium
AAAAGGGCTTTGGTTACGCTTTGAGCCTCTTCAATAAAATCCTCAACCCTACCGCCCAGGATAAGTTTCCAACTTTCACTGTTACGCTGTTTATCGGTGACCCGAAGTTTGAAGGAACCCTCAATAACTTCATCATCTGCAACAAAGGCTGTAAGCAAAACCTCTCGCCAGGCCTCAAAATGATCGTTAAGATCATTTAAGAGCATCAGGACAGCAGGTTCGGCTTCACCTTCAACCTGGGCAACCAGATTAGCAAAGAAATCGTCACGCGCATCACTTTTCCCCTTACCAGAACTCCCACTTGAAGCCGATAGCCCCTGACCGAGACGCCGCCTTAAACGCCGCAACAGGCCCAACTGCGGACGCCGTTGATGAGCCAGACGGTTAAGCAGCATAAGCAGACCGATCTGAGAGATGTTTTCACCTAAATAACCGGTCGCCGCCTCTTCCAGATGATGAACTTCATCCATCACCAGCGCTTCATAACGAGGTAGAACTCCAGCATCAGAAGGAAACTGCAGATCGGCCATCAGAAGATGGTGGTTGACCACTAAAAGCTGAGCCCTGGCGGCCTCGCGACGAGCTTTATAGAAAAAGCAGTGGCCAAATTCATGACAGCGTGAGACCTGGCAGGCGTCGGCTTCGCTTGAAACCATCTCCCAGGCGGCCGCACTGGGCAAGGAGGGAAAATCTGCGCGACTGCCATCGACCGTAGTCTGGGCCCAGGCAAGTAGCGCTTTCAGTTCATCATCGAGTGACTGCGCATCTGCTAGCAACTCCGCCGCCAACTCTTTGACTCGGCGCCGACAGAGATAATTACTCCGGCCTTTAATAAGTGCAGCTTTGACCGGCAGCCCTAAATGCTCCGTCAAAAGCGGCAGATCTTTATTAAGAAGTTGCTCCTGAAGATTAATCGTATTGGTTGAAATGACGACACGCTGGCCATGACGGATGGCCCAGAGGGCTGCCGGAATCAAATAGGCAAGACTCTTGCCAACCCCGGTACCAGCCTCGGCCAGAAGAAAACTCTTATGGTTGAAAGCTTCGACCACAGACCGGGCCAGATCGGCCTGTTCCGACCTGAATTCAAAACTTGGCAGAACTTTGGCCAAAGCTCCGTCGGGGAAAAAATATTTATCAATCAAATCCGGTGACAGAGGTTCAACGACCTCGACAACAACCGGTTCAACCACAGCATAGACCCGGGTCACCGGATTATCGATAATGAGAAAAGCAATATCTTCGGAACCTAAAAGAGAGGCAACCCTTAAGTCGGCATCGGAAGGTGTGAGGTTACCGGAGGGGTGATTATGAATGACAACCTCACCCGCTTTAACCTGTCCCGTTAGAGCCGGTGTCATATTCTGGTTACCGCGCGCCAGAACCTTTACCTGAACCACCTTTGCCGCCTCACAACGCCCCCGGAAAAAGACCTCATTGCCACCGGCTCCAGCAATCTCCTGACGCATATAATTGACGACTTCAGAATGCAGATACTGGCCGGTCACCCGGCCGCATTCGTCCCCAACCGATAACCGATCAGAAGCTGCGGGAAAAGCCGGGCCAGATATTTTAGTCATGTAATTTAGTCATGTAATATTAAACTCATCAAATTCACCGGTAGCCGAAGACCAGCGACTTTCAAGGTTATCAACCCGGGCCCCCGAAGGCCCCACGTCACACCAGACCAGAAGCTGCCGCAAAGCCCCTTCCAGACCTTCGGCAACAATCTCGACCCGACCGTCGGCACGATTCCAGACCGTTCCAACCAGACCCAAACTTTGCGCCTGAGAACGGGTTGAGGCCCGATACCAGACCCCTTGCACCCGACCGCTAACAACTATATGCAGACGTTTTTTCGTCATCTTATCCTTATCATTTTTGAATCACCGCAAATTTTTCATCAAGATGATAAATCAAAGGAACTGCAGTGCCCACCTCAAGCTTTGCAATTGCCTGAGAATCCAATTTTTCGATCAGCATAACCAGCGAACGAATGACATTACCATGAGCGACCAACAAAATATTTTTGCCCAGGCGCAGATCTTCACCAACCACCTGTTTGAAAAAAGGGTGTAGCCTGAGACCGAGTTCATAAAGACTCTCCCCACCAGGTGGACCTATATCATAACTGCGATGCCAGAGGTTATAGATATCTTCACCATAGGTGGCTTTGACCCGATCTTTATTTAAACCTTGAAGAATACCATAATTTTTCTCAATTAAAGAGGGTTCAGATATAAGCGGCGGCTTAGATTCAAGCGCCTCAAGAAAAAGCGCCGCCGTCTCTTGAGCCCGAGAAAGGGTTGAGCAATAAGCAACATCGAATTTTAAGCCCGGACACTTAAGAGCAGCCTTTGCGGCAGCGGCCCGTCCTTTCATAGTAAGCGGGACATCGATTGAGCCGGTGAACCGATTTTCCCGATTCCAGAGCGATTCACCGTGACGCATTAAAACTAAAATTGACATAAATATTCCTTAAAATAGAGTTTTCTCATTCCATTTTTTTTGGCGAAAATATAAATCTATAACATCCTTAATAGTTAAAGGGGTCGAATTCGCCCCCGTTAACTTCGAGGGTCATAAAGAATACAGTTTATACATGGCAAACCCGGCGATTGCAACGAAATATGAAAAACATAAGAAGAGTATGAAGGAGGTAGATCCAGAGTAAAAAGAGATCTATTGACAATAACGCAAGATAAAATCTGTCACAGCCTGCCCACCGTGGCTGCTCTCGGAGATCAGAGAGTCAAGATCAGCGGAAGGCAGGAGCAGGAGCTCTTTTTCCGAGCTGGCAAGTTTATCGAAGTACTTGCCAGCACTTTGGCGATCACCTTTAGCGGCACAATCGGCTTGAATCATCAGCAAAGGAGACTCGACTAAGGGAAGATTTTTTGCGGCCTGAACCAGCATCTTCTTAATTTGCCGCCGCGAAGAGCCGGGAAAGTTGGAATAGGAAAAAGCGGTCGGATAAGGAGCTCCAAAAGAGGGCGTCACCGCCCCGGTTTCACCCTCAACCAAGGGCTCCGATAAAGGCTGCCGAGCGCTCCCGAAAACGGGGAAAAGCACCAGCAAAGCCGCCATTTTATAGCCGCGGGCCGCCAGTGACAAAGCCAGAGCGACACTACTCCCAACCCCGCAAACAACAACCTTGCGACATAAGCAGTCAACATAAGCATAGGCTTCATCAACGGCTGTCTGCCACTGCTCATAATCTCGCTTTTCAAGATCCGCTGCGACCGTCGCGTGGCCCGGTAAACGTGGCACCAGAACCATAAAACCCCGCCGTCCCAGGTAATCAGCCAATCCTTTCAGGCTTTGCGGGGTTGTCAACCAGTCGTGAATCAGGACGATCCCGATTTTGGCCCGATGGTTGACAAGATAAGGGATTCCGCAAGAGAGTGGGCTGAGATTCGGGTCTTCTTGAAAAGGTTTTCGATCCTCAAGATAAGCCTGTTCCATAATCTCTAAAAGACGCTTGGCCGTAAGTCGCCGCAGATACCAGGACGGGGTCCAGGAGAGATGTCGCAAAAGATGCTGCAAGGCAGGTAATGGCTCAATCGCATTGGCCATTACAAGAAAGGGATTCTCAAGCCTGACCCTGTGAAAGGCGTCACCGCAACACTCTTTTTCAAACTCCAGAAAACGGAATCGAGATGCAGATGAAACTTGCAAAAAACCTTTTTCCCGAGCCAGCTCCAATAAGTCGGCAACCCGGCCACCATCTTTTTCCAAAAGAAGATCGATCTGTGAACCTTGCAAACCCTGATGGCGAAAAAAACCAAGCGCCCGACCATTAGAGGTTGCGGCCAGATATGCCCGACGCCGAAAATCGACCTCAAAAAAACTTCGTCCCGAGGTTTTATAAAGCAAGGCCGCCAGAATATGATCGAGATTGACAGTCGTCGACCCATAGATAGCCGCCATGGAATCATAGGTCATTTTTTTCAAAACGCGTCGACTCTTTTTATTATCGACAAAATCGGGTATCTTTGCCCGAAAAAAATTTTTCACCTCGGGCGCAACCGGCAGAGCTTCTCCAAAACGAATATCTATATCAACCCCTGAGAGCAACATCGAACTTTCAACCATCACCTCTTCAAGCAAACGCGAAGATAGTTTATCCTCCAGTACAGTTGAAAGCCGACTTAAAATTGTATCTGTAAAACGCAAAGGATAATAGGAAACATTGACCGGAACAATATTGATACTCTCTGTAATAGAGGCTTCGGGAAGAATATCAAAAGCCGACGCTAAAGCGCTAAAACTTTCCGCTTCCGAATCCTTGAGAGCGGTCAGACGTCGACGCAGAATTTCGGCCCGCCAAGCCAGAGCTGCAGCTCCGGTGCGCGGTGGATGTTTGCCGCTCTCAGAGGTGATCATAAAGCTGCCGCGATCTACAACCTTACAATTTTTCACCATGCGCCCTTCCGGAAAAACGATCCAGGCCGCGCCTTCACCAACCAAGCTCTTTATAATCAGTTTATCGCGCTCAGGATCGCCGATTGAAACCGCGCCTACCTGTTCCAAGTAACGACCCATAAGGCCGCCAAAAAGCTCTGGAGAAGCCAGAGACCAGACCGGTTTATCAAGTAGTTTAGAGATATGATAGGGAAGCAGTAAGGTTTCAAGACGGGTAAAATGGTTAATAACAAAAATCGACCCACCACTTGGAAGATCCTTCTCATTATGGAGAGTAATCCTGGCCTTAGAGAAGGCGGTCAAGATTTTCAGGGCCAACCCGGTAGTCCGATAGGCGAGAAAATTCAATGGAATAATCCTATATTTATCCAGTGCTGTTCGGTTAAAAACTTGCTTTGCTAAAAATCTAGGGATATCGGGTTGCAATTACCTAACCGGACACTACTATTTTTTCGCCTTGGCTTCGATCTCGGCAGTAAAGCTCTGCCACTTAACTTTACTACTCAAAGCCCCAACCGGACAGACCTCGGTACAAGCCAGACAAGTTTCACAATCCTGACTGGCAGGATCCAGATCACTACCGAACAGGGAGACGATAGAATCCATACCGCGCTGGGCAAAATCAAGTTTATAACCTTTTTCAAGCTGCCCACAGACATGAACACAACGACCACACAAAACACATTTTTTGGGTTCATAGATGAGAAAAGGATGAGTATTAATAAATTTGGGATAGTCGCGATCGATATGCCGCAGCCGTTTGGTTCGTAGAGGTTGGTGCAGGAATTTGGCTATCTTTTGCAGTTCACATCCGTGATTGGCGATACATGTCCGGCAGCTGCCGTCATTGGTCGAGACCAGCAACCGAAAAGCCAATTGCCGTAGCCGCAAGATCTCATCACTGTTGGTTTTGACCTCCATCCCTTCACTAATACGGCAACGACAGGAAGCCACCGGCTCGTCTTCACCGGCGATCTCCACCATACAGAGACGACATGAGGCTGGAGGATCATCCATACCTTTAAGAAAACAGAGATTGGGGATATATATATCGTTTTCCAAACAGACAGGCAGGAGAAAGGCCCCGGCCAGGGCCTTAATTTTTTGTTCGTCAACCGTTATAGTAATCAAATTGTCACTCATTACTCACTCTCATTTTTCTCCGTCAAAGGTTCTACACCCTGATCGGGAATCATCTCCGGCGGAGAGACGCGCCGTACCGCATCGTACTCGGGTGGGCAGACATAGACACACTCGCCACACTTGACACACTTCTCCTGATCGATCGCTTTTTTGCGATTACTGGTCGTAAAGATTGCATCGGTCGGACAACAGGCGACACAAGCATCACAACCCCGGGCACATGGTTCAAGATCGATATAGAAGGCGATCAAAGGACGACACATTTTGGCCGGACAGCGTTTCTCCTCGATATGCGCCACATACTCATCACGAAAAAAGCGCAAGGTTGTCAGAACCGGATTGGGAGCGGTTTTCCCCAGACTACAGAGTGAGCCTTTGATTATAGCCTGACTGAGCTCTTCCAGATCGGCCAACTCCTCCATACGGCCTTCGCCAACCGTAATCGACTTTAAGATTTCACGTAAATGGCGGGTACCAATCCGGCAAAAGGTACATTTGCCACACGATTCACCTTGCGTAAAATCGGTAAAATAGCGGGCCACCTCGACCATGCAGGTATCCTCATTCATGACTACCAGGCCGCCGGAGCCCATCATCGCGCCAACCTTTTTCAGTGAGTCAAAATCAATTATCGTATCCATCAGAGAGGCCGGCAAACAACCTCCGGAAGGGCCGCCAATCTGCACCGCTTTGAGCTCTTTACCATCCTTAATCCCGCCGCAGATATCAACCACCAGATGTTCCAGGGTGACCCCCATGGGAACTTCAACCAGACCCGGATATTCGACCTCACCGACCACTGAAAAAATTGCGGTTCCTGGACTCTCCTCGGTACCAATAGAGCGAAACCACTGATGACCATTGCGGATTATCGAGGGCACCGTGGAGAGGGTTTTAACATTATTGATGACCGTCGGCAGACCATTCAGACCAGCAACCGCAGGGTAAGGAGGTCGGGGCTGCGGCATGCCCCGGTTACCGGCAAGCGATTCGATTAAAGCGGTCTCTTCACCACAAACAAAAGCGCCGGAACCCTGAAAAACTGAAACCTCAAGCGAGAAATCACTACCCATAATATCAGCTCCAAGGAGGTTCTTCTCCTGGGCTTCAACAATCGCTCTCTCCATAATTTTAACTGCCAGCGGATACTCGGCCCGAATATAGAGCAAAGCCCGCTCGGCCCCGACCGCCAGGGCCGCCAGAGCCAGACCTTCGAGAACCTGATGCGGGTTACTCTCAAGCAGGGTTCGATCCATGTAGGCACCGGGATCACCCTCATCACCGTTGCAGATAACCAGTTTGGAAGATTTCTCAATCCCCCGAGCAATCTTCCATTTTCGGCCAGCCGGAAAACCAGCTCCACCCCGTCCACGTAGATTGGCAGCCATAACCTCATCGAGCACCCAAGCCCCGCCTTTTTCAAGCCCTTGAGCCAAGGAAGAGTAACCGCCGACCGCTAAAAAAGAGTCGATATCTTCAGGGTCAATCAGACCACAATGCTCCATCACTACCCGATTTTCATAGAGATAGCGTGGATAATCCATGAGCGTCGGGAAATTTTCATCAGCCTCTAAAGATCCGATCAGATATTCATAACAGGGATCGCTACCATCTTTGAGAAAGGAGCGAACTAAGATTCCGGCCTCACCGGCCCCAATTTTTTGATAGAGAAGTGGCGGAAAACCGGGATTTTGAATAATCACCAGAGGTTCCGCGTAACAGTGCCCGAGACAACCAACCTTTTCAATCCTGGCCTCAATGCCATTTTCTTTCAGAACCGTTTCGAATCCGGCAATCGTTTCCAGAGCCCCAGCCGCCAAGCCACAAGTTGCACAACCAACATAGATTACCGGTATCGGTGACTCTTTCAACTCTTTAACCCGGCCTTGGGCCCGCTCAGCCTGCACCATCAGATGCTCTTTGGGACTATTGGGACTCTTCATTTCTCACCTGCTCACGCGCCGCCATCTCTTTACGTACCTCAATCTCAGTGATAACTCCCTCAACCTTGCTCGGAGTCACGTAAGCTTCGACCTTTTCGCCAACAACTACAGCCGGAGCCAATGCACAACAGCCAATACAGGCAACCCGTTCCAGACTGTACTCGCGATCGTCAGAGGTCTCCCCCTCTTTAATCTGCAGACGCCTTTCAAAGTTTTCCAGAAGAATCTCGCCACCTTTTACATGACAGGCAGTACCAAGACAAACCTTGATCGGGTTTCGACCCGGAGGGTTAAAACGAAACTGATTATAAAATGTCGCAATGCCATAAACCTTAGAGATAGTTGTCTGGACATGATCGGCAACCATGTCCAGAGCGAGGCGGGGCAGATAGCCATGTTTTCCCTGAATTTCCTGCAAAATTGGAATAAGTTGAGAGATATCCCGTGAAAAAGTCAGCAATTCATCAACCACCGCCCGCAAGATGTTATATTCCTCTTCATCGACGGCCGCCCTCTCAGTCTCGTTCAGAGCAGCCAGTAATTGATCGAGCATTTTCTCGTTTTCTCCTCATCTAAAAAAAATCATAGAGTGATTGGATCTGTCGTTTAGCCAGAAACACCCGACATTTATCTGCTAAAGCCCGCAATCTCTGTCGCAAAGTCGATAGCTCTCGAGCAACTTCATCCTGGTCATCATAGCTAATTGTCGCCAGACATCTGTATATAAAGAGAAAATCGTGTTCCGGGCCGACCAAACTATGATCTCCACCACAAACCGCAAGCAGATCGCTCCGCATCGGTGGACAGATAAAGTTGATACAGAGGGGGCCTTTTAAATCTCCCAGAAGACAACCTTTAGCGCTAAAATAGAGACAATGGGCTCCCTTAACCTGAACCCCGTCCCGATGTCGGCGAAAAGTGTAACTGCCACCGCTGGAGATTGACTGCTCTAATTTATGCTTCCGCTCAAGCTGTAATTCAGTGATAATTTCAGGGGCGAGGCAAGCTCGTTCCGAACTCTCTCCCTCAAGGCGAAAGATATCTCCAGCCCCACGATGACAGCAACCGGGATAGACCCCCTCAAGCAGATCAATCGACTCTTCAATCGCTTCGGGCAAGCGCCCGATCACCTGTTGGCAATTACGGCAATAGTCTCCCAGATAAGTGAAAAAGAAAGGATTGAGGCAACCGACCACCTCTTTATAGGCCGCCAAACGCCACTCATTATTGACCGACAAAGAAAATGTATTCTCCTGGTAAACTCATGCGATTATTCATATTTGCCGATAACAGCTAGCCGACCATCGATTGTTTGTCAAGATTTTTATAACTCATATCGTAACTATTCAGACAGACTCCAACTTTGGCTGGTCTGTCGTCATTTTTCCCGATTCTAATAAAAAACCTCCAAAACTCCTTAAACAACCATAAGGAAACCTATAACCACTGGCACTCTTAATTTAATAAGAACCAATTT
>DAOWIX010000056.1 GCA_030640695.1 Deltaproteobacteria bacterium
AACATAGGAAGAAAAGCGGCCGCAAACAACCAGAAAAAATACAAGTAAATAACTCAAAACCAGAAAAAAGGAATTATAATGAACAGCGCCGACATCAACTTTACCCAGACATAATCAAAAGCCGATATCTACGCCGCACTACGATCCGGTACTGATATCGCTTTTCTTGGCGGCATGATCAAATACCTACTCGACCATGAACTTATCCAGAAAAAATATGTCCAGCACTACACCAACGCAACTTTTCTGGTCAACCCCGCATTTAAAATGCCGGGTGAAAATGACGGCATTTTCTCAGGCCTCAACAATCATAAATACGACAAATCAAGCTGGTCGTTTCAAACCGGCGCCGACGGAATCACTAAAAAAGATCTCTCCCTACAGGATCCCAACTGCGTCTATCAACTTCTGAAAAAACACTACTCACGCTATACTCCCGAGATCGTCAGCAGGATCACCGGAACGCCACCGGAAAAACTTTTGGCGATCTACAAAGAGTACACTGCCACCGGGGCCGCCGGTAAGGCCGGAACCATCATGTATGCGATGGGCTGGACCCAGCACACCGTCGGCGTCCAGAACATCAGGACGATGGCCATCATCCAACTCCTGCTCGGCAATATGGGGGTTACCGGCGGCGGCGTCAACGCCCTGCGCGGGGAATCAAATGTCCAGGGCTCAACCGACCACTGCCTGCTCTTCCACATTCTGCCCGGCTACCTGAAAACTCCGAAAGCATCACAACCGACCCTGGTCGACTACAATACCAAATATACCCCTTCGACAAAAGAGGACAACAGTCTCAACTGGTGGAAAAATTATCCCAAATATTCGGCCAGCCTGCTGCGCGCCCACTATGGTGCCGAGATCTCCCTCGAAGAGTCCTACAGCTACCTCCCTAAACTTGATGACGGAGCTAACTACTCCTGGCTCACCCTTTTCGACCAGATGCATAAAGGCAACTTCGAAGGTTTCTTTGCCTGGGGCCAGAATCCCGCCTGTAGTGGTGCGAGTTCTAATAAAACCAGGGCGGCACTGACCGAACTTGACTGGATGGTCAATGTCAATCTTTTTGACAACGAAACCGGCTCTTTTTGGAGAGCTCCGGGGATGGCCCCGGAAAAGATCAAGACTGAAGTTTTCATGCTCCCTTGCGCGGCCTCTATGGAGAAAGAGGGCAGCATCACCAACAGCGGCCGCTGGATGCAGTGGCGCTATAAAGCCATCAACCCTCCGGGCCAGGCGCTACCCGACGGTGAAATCATCACAGAGCTCCACTACAAACTCAAAGATCTCTATGAAAAAGAGGGCGGCCCACTGGCCGAAGCGATAACCAAACTATCCTGGGATTATGGCCCCAAGGGAGCCGATGGCCGCATTCGCCATCTCGACACCCATATGATCGCCAAAGAGATCAACGGTTATTTCCTTAAAGATACAACCGTCAAAGGTAAAACTTTCAAAAAAGGCACTTTGGTTCCCAGCTTTGCCTACCTCCAGGATGATGGTTCAACCTCCTCCGGCAACTGGCTCTACTGCAACTCCTACACGGAAAAAGGCAATATGGCGGCCCGCCGCAATAATAAAGATCATTCAGGTGTTGGCCTCTACTCGGAGTGGTCCTGGTGCTGGCCGGTCAACCGGCGGATTATCTACAACGGTGCCTCGGTCGATCCCGATACCGGTCAACCCTGGGATAAAAAGGATCCGGTAATAATCTGGAATGGCTCAAAATGGGTCGGCGATGTCCCTGATGGCGTCTCCCCTCCCGGAGGTGGACGCAAACCTTTCATCATGAAACCACACGGCGTCGCCAGCATCTTCGGGCCCGGACGCGCGGATGGTCCATTTCCGGAACACTACGAACCGCTTGAGTGCCCGGTAGAAAAAAATCCTCTCTCCCCGCAAATGACCAACCCGGTCATTAAACGTTGGGACAAAGAGGGCAGCGGCACCGATGTCGACGCCCGAGCTACCTGCGATCCTCGTTTTCCTTTTGTCTGCACCACCTACCGGGTCAGTGAACACTGGCAAACCGGCCTTATGACCCGCTGGTGTCCCTGGCTGGCCGAGATGCAGCCTAGTCTCTTTATTGAGATTAGTAAGGAGTTGGCCAGGTTGAAAGGAATAAGCTCCGGTGATTTAGTCACGGCAAGTTCAATTCGCGGCCAGGTTGAAGCCGTCGCCATAGTCACCCCACGCTTTAAGCCCTTCAATATCGATGGCAACACCGTCCATCAGGTCGGTCTCCCCTGGCACTTCGGCTGGGTTACGACCAAGATGCGCGAGTATGTTTATGGCGACAAAAAACCGGAAGTTTTCACTTCTGGAGATTCCGCTAATCTGCTGACCCCGTTCATCGGTGACGCCAACACCATGATACCTGAGAGTAAGGCCTTTATGGTCAATGTCACAAAGAAGGGGGTGTAGGAGGCAATGTCAAAGAAGATTAAACTCTACGATGCCACCAAATGTACTGCCTGCCGGGGCTGTCAGTTGGCCTGCAAACAGTGGAACGATCTGCCGGCCTGCCAAACGGAAAACCGGGGTAGCTATCAAAACCCACAATCCCTTAACCCGAACACCTGGCTCTTACTGCGTTTTGATGAGATTGATGCCGGTGCCGACGGCGTTAAATGGATTTTTCGCAAGGACTCCTGCATGCACTGCAGTGATGCGGCTTGTGTCAAGGCCTGCCCGAGCGGGGCTCTAACCCACACCCAATATGGCACGGTTGCCCATGACCAAAAGAAGTGTATCGGCTGCAAAAGCTGTGTTACAGTCTGTCCTTTCAAGGTGCCGCAATATGACTCTGAAATCGAAAAAGTGGCAAAGTGTGACATGTGTTTCTCCCGCCTTAAAAACAACCTTGAGCCGGCCTGTGTTAAAACCTGTCCGACCGGGGCTCTGCAATTTGACGATGAAAATAAAATGAATCAGGTTATCAAGAAACGTCTGACGGCATTAAAAGGCAAAGCCCATCTCTACGGCGACAAATTTGTCGGCGGCACCCACATGCTCTACATTCTTCCTGAACAACCAGCATACTATACTGGTCTACCTCTCAATCCAAAGGTTCCGGCTTCACTGGCAGGCTGGAAGAATTGGCTCAAACCGTTAAATTTGCTGGCCCTCGACACAAAAGAAGATACCTGAAAAATGAGGTTCTAATTGTAATGGTTAACACTATAGAAACTTTTGAACGTTATCGGAAAGAGTTTCCGCACTATCTGGAATTCATTGAAACTCTGCAACAAATCGTTCTTTTACGAAATGAAAATGTAGCCGCCCACAAAAAAGATATTTTCTCCCTGACCCAAAGCGATGCAATTCAAAAACTCAAAGAAGGTCGACCCCTGATTAATCTGCACAATGATCTGTTTGCTGACCAGGAACCTGAAAAATATTTCCTCAAACTTCTCTCAATCACTGAAAAAGATCATCCCGAGGCGACCGCAGAGCTTCGCAAAACAATCACGACAGATGAAAATGCCTATAGAGATCTGATCACAGACCTTTTTTCCAGGAAAACCAGTCTTGCGCAAAATAAAAACCAACGTATTCTGAATATAGATGAACACGCAGACCACCTAGACCTGATCCCTCTCCTCCTCCATGAAAGCCTCAAACCATTTTTTAGCCAGTTGACTAAAGATTTAAAACAGGTCATCGAAAACAGTGGCTGGTCGCAAGGCATCTGTCCGGCCTGCTCGCGGCCGGCCGACCTCAGCCTGATCCGCGAAGAGGAGGGCAAACGCTCTCTATTCTGCCTTCAGTGCGATTGCGAATGGCCTTACAAACGTATGCAGTGCCCCTCCTGCGGCGAAGAAGATCAGCAAAAACTATCCTACTTTACCCTTGGAGACACCGACGATAAAGATGCCAAGTACCGCGTCAACATCTGCCGTCAGTGCCAGAGTTATATAAAAAATATCGACACCAGAAAAAGCAAGAATGAAATCAACCCCGAGATTGAAAACCTGATCACGCTACACCTTGATCTTCAGGCGATGAAAGAGGGTTTTCAGTAGTTTTAGCAATAAGAGGGAGCCAAAAATGAATAAAATTAAATTAGCTGGGACAATTATCTCTTTCGCTTTACTGATCTACGTCTCGGGATGTGCTAATCACCTGGTCGCCACAAACAAAAACATTCTTGCCGTTGGAAATCAGTTGCCGGCGGTCACCCTGACCACTCCAAAGGATCAGGCGGCGCGCAACTACCTCGGTCTCGGAGATAAGGAGAATTTTTCCTTAGGCGAGATCAAAAGCGAGATCTTGATCATCGAGATCTTCAGCATGTACTGTCCCCACTGCCAGAAAGATGCCCCCGCGATCAATGAGCTCTACGAACTTATAGAAAAAGACAAAAAATTGTCAAAAAGAGTAAAATTGATAGGTATCGGGGCGGGTAATTCTACGTTTGAGGTAGATGTTTTCAAGAATAAATACAAGGTACCATTCCCGCTTTTTGCAGACGACGAGCTCAGCATCCATAGAAAGATAGGGAGTGTTCGTACCCCCTACTTTATCGGCATCTGCAACCAGGAAAAAGGGAAAAACCAGATCTTCTTTTCCCAATTGGCCGGTTTTTCCGGGGCAAAGAAGTTTCTTGAAAATATTTTAAAGGCGGCTGGTTGCCAGTAAAGAGCAACCAAAAGGAGAAAAAATGAAGAAAAAATTAACTGTTATAATGGCACTGCTTTGCCTCTTACTTATGGGCAGCACCTCGGTTTTCGCACGCTCCAGTAGCTTCCAGAAGAGCATCTATAATCCCGGCCTCTTAAAACCACTCGACAGTATGCTCAAGGTCAGGGTCGGCGATACCGCCCCACAATTCGCCCTGCCCTCAGTTAGCGGCAAGAAGATAACTCTTAACGACTATCGTGGCAAAAAGATTGTTGTCCTCTCTTTTGTCCCGGCAGCCTGGACGCCGGTCTGCTCCGACCAGTGGCCGGGCTACAATATTGTCGAAGAGCTCTTTAAAGAACATAACGCTATACTTTTAGGCATCACGGTTGACAACATCCCGACTCTCTTCTCCTGGACCCAACAGATGGGAGACCTCTGGTTCCCGATCCTCTCAGATTTCTGGCCGCATGGGGCCGTCGCTGAGAGCTTCGGCCTGCTCCGTACTGACGGTGTGACTGAAAGGGCTCTGGTGATTATAGATAAGGAGGGCGTAATTCGCTACATCGGAGTAGGCGACATTAATGTCAGGCCGTCTCTGGAAGTATTAATTAAGGAGTTACAAAAGATAGATCTCAAATAAACAATTGCAAAACCTGAGCTGGCGGCACTCTCATCAATTGATAGCAGGTTGCCGGTCGAGCGCTCAGTCGTAACGCACGATATTGACCTGACCTTCGGCCTTCCACTGATCAAACTTGCGCCGCAGAAAGATCTTGAAATGTTTACGGCTTAAAGGCCATAGCAGTAAAATCCCCATGGTATCAGTCAAGAAACCAGGGGTCAACAATACCATTCCGGCAACAAAGATCAGAGCCGCATCAATCATATCTTCAGCTGGCGTGACCCCCTGATTGATACTCTGACGAATCCGAAACATAGTCTCCGCCCCCTGCCAACGAGCCAACCCAGCCCCGACAATTCCAGTCAGAATTACCACCAGAAATGTGTTAAAAAGTCCGATAGCACCCCCGAGACGGACAAAAAGAAAGATCTCCAGAGCCGGAACCAAAGTAAAAGCGAGAAAAAGTTTCAACATTTTTATTACCTGTGTAAAGAAGTGATGGAATCAAAAACTTGCAACTATTAACATATTGCTTATTGACAAGCTAAATGTCAAGGGAGTAGGAGATCGACAATTTTCAGGCTAAGTACCTTATGGAAAAGGCTTTCAAACGCGGGTGTACCCGCAAGAATTAAGAGTACTAACGGATTATAGTGACACTCGTGGTTGGCATCTGCCAAGATCGATTTTTCAAGGTGGACAACAATAGAATCAAAAATCGTAACTATTCAGATGCAGCCCTCGAACTGCCGGGATTGGGATCATTGCTGGTACAAGGTGCGCCAGCACCCCTGGCTTCGCTGTGAGCTTAGCGAGGAAGCACTCTTGGGGTGTGACCCCGCTTATGGGAGCGAAGCAAAGTTTGTCGCTATCAAATCTAACTTTATGGTAGTTAGCTGAATAGTTACAATCATTTTTTCTCCGTTTTCCTTTCTTTCCCATTTTGCGAACAACTTCCTAATTAATAATAAACTCTTGATTTTTTTGACCTTATTTTGTGATTTACGGCTCAAAGTGATTGAAAAAACTTGCATTGAGATTATTTTCTGCTATAATCGACCAAAAGGGTTGGTTTTATGCTTTCGATCCATAAAATCGAACAAGGGTTAAAATGGTTGGTTCTTTTTCGCCAAGGTTGGCAAAATCACGATCATGGTCAAAAAAATTGAGATTTCCGAACGACAGTCTAAACCTAAGGAGGTAATTGTTTTATCGCATATAAGGAATTGATTCAATTTCAATCTAAACCTAGAAATAAGGAGGAACGTTATGAGAGTGAAAACATTTTTTATCGCTCAATGGATTGCGGCTGCTATTCTGCTGTTTGCAGGCACCGCCTTTTCCGCCGACTCGTTTACTTTTGATCTTGACCTGATTGTTAATAAATGGATCAGTTCCAGCCATGCTGATGCCGAATCTGAGGCCTTTACTCACTGGGACGACGCCGGCGAAATCCCGACCAGCTGCGCTGGTTGCCACAGCAGCCCCGGTTATCTTGATTATCTCGGCGAAGACGGCTCCAAACCCGGCCAGGTTGACAAACCGGCAGAAATCGGCACTGTCGTCGAATGCATGACCTGCCACAATGAATCAGCTGCCTGGCTTGATGAAGTTACCTTCCCATCCGGAGTTACATTGACTGATCTCGGGGCCGAGGCCCGTTGTATGGTCTGTCACCAGGGGCGTGAATCGGGTCTTTCCGTGACGGCCCGGATTGAAAGTGCCGAAGTCGAGAGTGATGATGAAATTAGCAGTGCGCTTGGTTTCATTAATGTTCATTACTTTGCCACCGCAGCCGCCCTCTATGGGGGTCAGGTTCAGGGTGGTTATCAGTATGAAAGCAAAAGTTACGATCTTAAATTTGATCACGTTGACGGTTATGACACCTGTATCGGTTGCCACGACCAGCATTCTCTGGAAGTCCAGATCAATAATGGGGCCCGGGGCACCGGTTGTAACGACTGTCATTCCCGGGTAGCGACAGTTAAAGACCTGAAAAATATCCGCATGAACGGCTCCATGGTCGACTATGACGGTGACGGCAACATCAGCGAAGGCATCGCCGCTGAAGTCTCTACCCTGCTGGAAAAACTTTATGCCTCTATCCAGACCTACACCAGCACGGTTCTCGGCAGCCCAATTATTTATGATTCCCATACCTATCCCTACTGGTTTACTGATACCAATGCCAACGGTGTGGTCGATGCTGGCGAGGCGGTTTACGCGGGCCAGTATAAATCATGGAGTGCCCGTTTGCTCAAAGCCGCCTACAACTATCAATTTGCCCTTAAGGACCCCGGGGCCTACGCTCATAACGCCAAGTACGTGATCGAGCTGGCATATGACGGCATTGAAGATCTCAATGGGGCTCTACCTGAAGCAAACCGGATGGATATCAGCGCCCTTAATCGCAGTGACGGCCCTCACTTTGACGGTGCCAAGGAAGCTTTCCGGCACTGGGACGAAGACGAAGAGGTTTCGGCCAGCTGTGCCAGATGTCACGGCCGCTATGGCCTGGCCGAATTTCTCAACTATGGTAACGATCGAACTACGGAGATCATGAGCGACGGCATGGCCTGTATCAACTGCCACGGCATCGATGACGATGGTCGCACCGATTACCGTGAAATCTGGGATACCGGTAGCGGGGTTCTCTTTCCTTCAGGAGCTGAAGCTTCACTTGACAACAACAGTCAGCTTTGCATGACTTGTCATCAGGGCCGGGCCTATGGCGGTACTGTGGTGCCGGGTCGTTTCAGCAACATTCATTATTATCCGGCGGCCGCCGTCTTATTTGGCACGGATGTCAAGGGCGGTTACGAATATGCCGGACAAACCTACACCGGGCAAAACCTGTTTCCCCGTCATCCGACCGATCTGACTACCTGTACCGGCTGCCATATTCAGATGGACAACCGGGTCAAACATCAGTTCAAACCTTCGCTTGACCTCTGCAACTGGTGTCACGGCGGCGATTCTTTCGAAACCCTGAGTGGTTCGCCTGCAAATTATCACGAGCTTATCAAAACCTTGGGCGGGCAGCTTCTCACCCAGATCGAGGCCTACGCAGCCGCCAACGACATGACCGCCGTGCATATCGATAATTATCCTTATTGGGTGGGAGCCGCCACCTGGGATCTCAAACTCTCGGCCGCCGCTTATAACTACCAGGTCTACCTTAAGGAGCCTGCGGCTTATATGCATAACGGCACCTATGTCGGGCAGTTGCTGTACGATTCAATAGCCGATCTCGGCGGTACCCCGGCCGTTGCCCGGCCAAGTAATTGATGATCCATTAACTTTTATCGGGCCTCCCCTTAACTGGGGATGGCCCTTTTATTGATGATCCCGCCCGGTGCTAATCCGGGCGGGATTTGCTGATTATTTCACGCGAGATTTTGCTGTTAAGGGGGAGAGGTATGCTCAAACCAACTGCTAACCGACTTATCCTGTGCTTGCTGCTGTTAATTTGTTGGGGAGTCCTGCCGACAATTGAGGTCCAGGCTGAGGTTGCTTGTATAGAGTGCCATGAAAAGCTGACAACAGCTTTCGCCGGATCTTTCCACGGTCGGGCTTTTGTCGACAAAGGTTTTGACTGTGCCGTCTGTCACGGCAATCCGGATCGCCATCTCGATGATCCCGGTCGGGAGAATATTGTTGCTTTCGGGAAAAAGGCTTCATCTTCGAAGCTTGAGCAGAACCGACTCTGTCTCGAATGCCATGAAAGCAGTCCCCAGGTTTCCTTATGGGAGATGAGCCGCCACGGCCGGGACGGGCTTGCCTGTGTCGACTGTCATACGATGCACAGCCGGACACCCCAGGTTAATCAGCCTGAAGTCTGCTACAAGTGTCACGGCTCCATCCGGATGGCCGCCAATAAAATTTCCCACCACCCCTTTGCCGAAGGCAAAATCAAATGCAGCGACTGTCACAACAGTCACGGTAGCCTGACGCCAGCCATGCTGGTCGACGATACTATAAATCAGTTGTGTTACGGTTGCCACGCCGACAAACGGGGGCCCTTTATTCGGGAGCATCCTCCAGTTGAAGAAAACTGCGCTACCTGTCACGACCCTCACGGCAGCCGCCATGAAAACCTGATGAAAGAAAAAACCGCCAACCTCTGTCAGAACTGTCATAACCCCGGCAGTCTGCATGCCAACCGGCCTTATGATGAGCGGTCCGGATTCGCAGCCGCCGGCCGGGCCAAAAGTATCGGTTTTGCCGGGCGCTCCTGTCTGAACTGCCACAGCAAGATTCACGGCAGCACTCATTTCAATGACGGCAGTTTAACCAGATAAAGGAGGCGAAAATGAAAAAAACCATTTATGCGGTATTGTTTCTTTTTTTGTTCGCCTTGCCGGTGTCAGCTGTGGAGGAGGAGAGGACGATTTTCCACGGATCAATCAGTGCCGGTTACCGGGTGGTTGATGAAAATTCCGACAATAAGGCCCGTTTCCTCGAGTACTACAATCTCGACGACGATGCCGTCGGGGCTCTGGCTTTAAGCCTGCAGCGCGGCGCCTGGTATGTTGATCTCGAAGCTCTCGATATCGGGCTTGATGATCAAGCTTATCGTTTGGGGCTGACAAATTATGGCAATTTTGAAGCTGCATTTTTCTATAAAGAATTCACCCACAGTCTGAGTCTGGACGCTTTCGCACCTTATACCGGCGTCGGCGGTTCGGATTTACAACTGCTTACAACCGGGAGTCCAGCCGATTTCGACTATGAGGTTGAGCGCAAGGAGTTCGGCGGCGAAGCGACTTTTTCCTTTGGCACTCCCTTCTATCTCAGTCTGGGACTGCAACGACGCCAGGAGGACGGCCTCAAACCTCTGGGCAGCGGCTCCTACTGGTTCAACCTGGAGCTGCCGGAGCCGGTCGACTACACCACCGACGATCTCAGTCTGGTGATCGGTTACCGGGGCGCTACCATTCAGGCGGCGATCAAGGGCTATTGGAGTGAGTTTGACAACGCCGATGAATATCTGACCCGGCCCCTTGATGGTGCCGTGGTTACCCTGCCGCCGGATAACGACTACGGCAAAATCGCAGCCGATATGAGCTGGCGCGGACTGCCTTTGGATTCAATGCTGGCAGCCCGTTTCAGCTATGCCCGCCTTGAGAGTAATCTTTCACTGCGGGACCTTGGCCTGGCAGCCTCGCCAGAGCTCTACCGAACCAGCTTTGACGGAGACATTACCTACACAAAAGCCTCGGTCGCGCTAACCTCCCGACCCTTAAAAAATTTTGATACCAGAATTTACTTCAGTTTCCTTGACAAAGACAACGATTCGACTCCAATTTCTTCCGCCCATGCTGAAAGCATCTTTGATTTTAAAGAAAAGATTGCCGGTTTTGACCTCGGCTGGCAGCCCTTTAAACATACCAGCTTCACAACGGGTTATGAATACCGGGATGTCGACCGCAATAACCAGCTTGATGCCAAGCAGAGCCGTGATCACACAGTTTTTATTGAACTGAAAAATCAGAGTCTCGATTTTCTGGTGGCTAAATTACGTTATAAGCATCTGGAAAGAGACAGTGATTTTACATTAAGCAACAGCGGCGCTGATCCGGTTACTGATGGCGAGGAGTGGATCAAGCGCTATATCAGGCGTTTTGATGTGACCGACAAGAGCATGGATGAAATCCGCCTGGCTTTAGAATTTTATCCCCGTGAAAATTTTGATCTAGGGCTCACTTATACCTATCTCTTCAATGACTATGATGAGACCGAGATCGGCCTGACCGAAGATCTACGTCACGAAGTCTATACCGATTTTGTCTGGCGGGCGGCGGCCGCAATCAGGGTCAGCGGCTTTGCCGGTTACGAGATGACTTCGGCCGACAGCCGGCAGCGACAGTTCGGCGTTGGAGAATCGGCCGATATCGACGCCCCCACAGGTAGCGCCTTCAACTGGAAGCAGGAGAGTAAGGCCGACTTCTGGACCTGTGGCCTGAGCCTCGACTGGAAAAATATGATCGACAAATTGAGCCTTAATCTGAGTTGGCAGTATCAGAATTCCGACGGTGAAATTAATTTCAGTTCGCCCGCTGGCGACCTCACCGACATCAGCCACTCCGACGATTACGACCTGCAGAAGCTGCAGCTGAAACTCAGCTATGCTTTAAGAAGCAATACCGAGGTAACCCTCGGCTATATGTTTGAAAAGTACGACGGAGATGATCTGCAGTTTGCCGACTACGAGGCTTTTCGGGCCGATGGCGAGGTTTTCGGCAGTTATCTAACCGGAGCTTACTTCGATGACGATTACCGGGCCAACATTGCCTATCTGATGCTTTCCTATAATTTTTAAAAAGAACAATTATTAATACGCAAAAAAGGGGGCGGATTCTTTTCGCCCCCTTTTTCGTTGTTTAATCCCTCTACTCTCCGATACAATAATTGATTAGCGGAAGCCGAATATCCTTATCTTTGCAAACAAATTGACTTTGATCGTGGCATTTTACCTGCCAATTTTTCACATACCCTTACCAGGCAGCAGCGTTTCCATAAAAACACTTGATTTTTCGAAAACAAACTAATATAATCAAGATTAGTTCTCGGGCTGAAGAGCTAAGCTCTAATATTATCATGTCGGTCCGAATGCGACACCACAAACATATCGAAATCATTGGATTCCGGCTTTCGCCGGAATGACATTTTAAAAGGAGTAGGCGAGATGTGGGAATACACAGATAAAGTTAAAGAGCACTTTTTAAATCCGAGTAACGTCGGAGAAATCGAAAACCCCGACGGCGCCGGCGAGGTCGGTTCCCTGGCCTGCGGCGATGCCTTAAAGCTGACGTTCAAAC
>DAOWIX010000005.1 GCA_030640695.1 Deltaproteobacteria bacterium
AACACCAGAATCACAGCCCCTCATGATCCCGAGGTTTTTCAAACTATAATTGAGACTATAAAACGAGAACTCAGGCAAAAAGGACTCAGTCACGGCGTCCACAAAGCCAAAACCATAACTTCAGAAGTCAAACGTTACCTGACTGACTATCAACAGATTGAAGCCCGTAAAACCTTATACACCTTCCCGATTGCAAGCCCGACCCCTCCCCAAAAAGGTGATGATGGCTCTCTGGAAGTATTGGTCGACCTTAAATTAAAACCGGGAAAAATCCGGGATGAGAAAACCGGCAAAATCGACTACCACGACCTCGGTTTCAGCGAAACCCTAATTCATGCTGGAGAACCTCTGGTTATCATTAACCATGCGACCCCCGGAATTGATGGCTGCGACATCTTCAAAAAACCAATCAAAGCCAAGCCCGGCACTGAAGAGAAAATGCCCTCTTACGACCGTAAGAGCATCAGCCGCGAAGATGATACCGAGAACAACAAAACTGTTTTAAAAGCCGCAATCACCGGTTTTCTCTACCAAGAGAGCGGCCGAGGCTACTTCATTGACAAAGATGTCCTGACCAAACAGGTTGATTTCTCTACCGGCAACATCGAAGTTCAGGATTTCAGCGACATTGATACGGTAATCAAGGTATCCGGCAGTAATGATATTATGCGTGATTCGGTCAAACCGGGGTTCACTCTAAAAGCCAGAGAGATTGTTATAGAAGGTAATGTCGGACGCGGAGCCACTATCGAAGGTGACAAAATTACGATCACCGGCATTGTCGACATGAAAGCCCGGGTTATCGGCCGGCAAATTGAGATCGGTAAAGTCGTCGGCGCCCACATTGAAGGTTCAGAGATCAAAATAAATTCAGTTCTGCAAAATGCCACGGTTGTGGGCCAAAATGTAAGAATCAATACCTGCATGTCCTCTGCCGTCAGCGGCGAAGAGGTCTTCATCAACCGGGAGCTACGTTCCGGCAATGTAACCGCCTCCCATTTTATCTTCTGCCAGCAGGCCAGCGGCACCACCCACTCAACTTTAACCATTGACCCCCTAGCCATCCCCAGTTTCAGGGAGAGGCTGGAAGAACAACAAAAACAGGTTGAAATCTGCCAGCAGCTTTACAAAGAGCGCCAGAAGGAGTTCGAAAGGGAACAACTACTACACCACGGCCGACACCAATCCAACATCGACAATGTCTACCGACAGATTGAAGAGCTTAAAAAAATAAAGTTGGCCGAAAAACAGAGAAAAGCTATCGAACAACTTCTCGCCCAGGGCCTGATCGATGATATCGGCAAACGACTCAACTTCACACTCCACCCTATAACCCGTAAGCATCTGGAAAACTTTGCCACAAGCCTCAACAAATTGCAAAAATCAGCAAAAGAGGTTGAAGAAGTTGAAAAAACTTACAAAGAAGCAGAGGGTGTTCAGCACGAAATGGAAGAGTTTCATACCCACGGTTTGATTTTGATCGCCGACGAGAGTTCCGGCGAGATGAAGATTTGCTATCGTGCAGAGTCACTCTCTCCAGTCGTCTTCAACCAGAACCTGCTCTTTAATTATGATGCCAAGAACAACAAGATAATTGCCCTGAAAAAATTTGGCGTCATCACCCACCAACGTCTCTTCACCAATTTAAGCCCCCGAGCTCTGGCCGTCGTCAACAAGTTCACCTAAAAAGGTTGTCCGAAAATGCCCTTTTCCTCCAACTCATCGTTATGCTAAAAAATTGAGATTTCAGGACAACCTCTTCAATGAGTTCAGCTCCGCAGAAAAATCCAGCCAGCAACCTGCTCCGCAATGCCGGCATTATTGGTGCAGCCACCTTATTAAGCCGCATCCTCGGTTTTGTCCGGGATATGGTTACAGCTAGCTATCTCGGCACCTCAATCTATGCCGATGCTTTCTTTGTCGCTTTCCGAATCCCCAATCTTCTACGCCGACTCTTCGGTGAAGGTTCCCTGACGGCCGCCTTCATTCCAGTATTCTCAACCTACCTGGCAGCCGACAAACGCCTTGAAGCCAAGGAGATTGCGCAAACCGCCATGACCTTGACGGCGATCTGCCTGACCATCGTCACAATCTTGGGAATTATTTTTTCTCCCTTAATCATCTCTCTCATCGCTCCCGGCTTTGCCGAGACCCCGGAAAAATACGAGCTCGCCGTCTTCCTTAACCGGCTCATGTTTCCATACATTCTGCTCATCAGTCTGGTTGCCCTGGCTATGGGGATCCTCAATGCCGACAACCACTTCCTCACTCCGGCGCTGGCTCCGGTCTTACTTAACCTCTGCATGATCGGCGCCGCCTTAGGCCTAAGCCAAGTGCTTGGCAATGCGGCTCTGGCCCTGGCTATCGGGGTCTTGGCCGGAGGTCTAGCCCAGCTCCTCCTCCAACTTCCGGTTCTCAAAAAACATGGCTTCCCGTGGCGGCTACGATTTAAATTTAGGCATCCGGCAATTAAACGGGTTATCGTACTTATGGGCCCTTCCCTTGTGGGACTGGCAATTACGCAAATTACGATTTTCGTCAACACCCTGTTGGCATCCTACCTGGTTGACGGCAGTATCTCATACCTCTATTTTGCCGATCGCCTGATTCAATTCCCTTTGGGCATCTTTGCCGTCGCCCTAGGCACAGCCGTCTTGCCGGCATTAAGCCGTGCCGCAGCAGAAAAGAATTGGCACGAATTTTCAGCTACCCTCTCTCTGGCTTTGCGCCTCCTCATGTTTATCACCATCCCGGCCATGGCCGGATTGATAATCTTAAGCAAACCTATTGTTTTTTTACTTTTTGAACGAGGTCATTTCGGCGCTCACTCAACCGCCATGGTCTCGCAAACCATTATCGCCTACGCCAGTGGTCTCTGGGCTTATGCTGCCTTAAGAATTATTGTCCCGGCTTTCCACTCCCTGCAAGACACCAAAACCCCGGTCAAGGTCGGTGCCATAGCCCTTGTCTGTAACCTGATTTGTGCACTCGTCTTGATGCAGTTTCTGCAACACTTAGGCCTGGCTCTGGCCACAGCCATATCAAGCGCTGTCAACTGTCTACTTTTGTTTGTAATACTAAGGAGCCGACTGGGCCGAGATATAAAAATAACCGGCTGCGGTCGGGCCTTCTGGCAGAGCCTGCTGGCGACTGCAGCCATGATGATAATCATCATCGCCCTCGACCGGCTACCAATGATGACCTCTGGATACCAAAGCCACCTCCATGAAAGCCTTCGCCTTGCAACAAAAATTCTTTTTGGCCTGGCTTCCTATTTTATCTGCGCCCGACTCCTACGCAATCCGGAGTTGACCCAGTTGCAAAGCTTGCTAACCAGACGCCGAGGGAAAAGCAGTGGGCGGTAAAACCCTGAAAAACCTTGGCCACTAACAACTGACAACTGACGACTGAAAAAAATGCGACGCAATCTAATCACCCTTATAATTTTTGCAAGTCTGGCAGCCAGCCTCACAACCCTGGTCGTCTTTGATCTCTATAATTTTGCTCACCGAGCCGGTTCGCAACCCGCAAAGTTGATAGTTATAGAACCAGGTAGTTCACTTAAAAAAATTGCCTCTACCCTACAAAAACATAAACTGATAAGTTCTAGCCAACGCTTCATAATATTAAACCGCATCCGACAAAGTTCAACTCAACTCAAAGCTGGTGAATACCGGATCCAAGCGGCAGCCAGCCCACTCCAAATTATTGAAACACTAAAACAGGGCCGTGTTTATCAACGCCAAGTCAGCATCCCTGAAGGCTTCACCCTAAATCAAATCGGGGCTCGACTACAAGCCGCCGGCATCTGCCCCAAAAATAAATTCAAACAATTTATATCATCACCGACCATTCTTAAAAGATGGCAAACACCAGGCCCAAACCTGGAAGGCTATCTCTTTCCTAGCACTTACAGCTATAGCCGACAGACATCATGCCAGCAAATCTTGGAACTAATGCTGAAAACTGGTCAAAAACAGTTCCAACAACTTGCAGTAAATAGTTCCGACAACCCTTTAAACCAGCATCAAACTTTAACTTTAGCATCTCTCATCCAGAAAGAGGCGGGAAACAATGATGAGATGCCGATCATCTCCTCAGTTTTTCACAATCGCCTGCAACGCAAGATGCGCTTGGCCAGTGATCCCACGACCATCTATGCTCTAGGTGAAAAATTTGACGGTAACTTGAGACGCCGGGATCTTCGCCACCCCTCGCCCTACAACACCTACCGCCATCGCGGCCTGCCGCCCGGCCCCATCTGCAGCCCCGGCAACGCCGCTATCAAAGCCGCTCTCAACCCGGCCGCGACCGACTACCTCTACTTTGTTTCCCGCAACAACGGCCAACACCAGTTCTCTCGAACCCTCAAAGAGCATAATCAAGCCGTAAGAAAATATCAGCTTAAACGTTGAAGTTGGAAGCTAAACAGTTGACGGATGCACCACAAAGGTTATAATAGATAATGAACTATGAAAAAACACTAACTACCGAAATTGAGAAAGCATTGCCATGTCTGAATTACGTAAAGATCCAATCGTCGACCGCTGGGTAATAATTTCCCGAGAACGAGGCAAAAGACCCTCTGAATTCAGCAGCCTTAAACAGGAGAAAAAAAGTGGCTTCTGCCCTTTTTGCCCCGGTAATGAAGATGTTGTCCCTCCTGAAATTCTGGCCTACCGGCAACCCGGCAGCCAGAGCAATGATTCCAACTGGCGCTTAAGAGTCGTACCTAACAAATTTCCGGCCCTGCACATTGAGGGCGACCTCGTTCGTCAAGGTGACGGAGTTTATGATATGATGAACGGTATCGGGGCTCACGAGGTTGTCATCGAAAGCCCTGACCACCTGGCAACTTTGTCAACTATGCCGATTGAGGCCGTTGAAGATGTTTTGTGGGCCTATCGGGATCGAATTCGTGATCTCGCCGGCGATGAACGTTTCCGCTATATCCTGGTCTTTAAAAACCAGGGACAGGCGGCCGGGGCAACCGTCGAACATTCCCACTCCCAGATTATCGCCCTGCCAATCGTCCCCAAACGAGCTAAAGAAGAAGTTGAAGGCGCAAAAAAATATTACGACTACAAAGAGCGTTGCGCCTTTTGCGACATTATCCAACAGGAGATCAATCAAGGTGTGAGGATGGTCAGTGAAAATCATGAGTTTATCGCCGTCTGCCCCTATGCCCCGCGTTTTCCCTTTGAAACCTGGATACTGCCCAAGCGCCATACTCACGACTACCAGACCAACAGTAAAAATATGATCGAAGGACTCGCCCTGATTCTCTCCGACACCTTAAAGAGGCTTAACCGAGTCCTTGACACCCCTCCCTATAATTTCATTCTGCACACTGCCCCGGTCAACTATCAAGACACCTCCAGCTACTATCACTGGCATATAGAAATTATTCCAAAACTTACCAGGGTTGCCGGTTTCGAGTGGGGGTCGGGCTTCTATATCAACCCGACCCCGCCAGAAGAGTCGGCTAAGTTCCTGCGCGAAGCGAAGATTTAATGGCGTCGCAAAAAGTTCGATCTACTGCGTCATAGTAATTTTTCAGGCACTCTACATACTGGGTGTATGGTCTCGCACCTGAAAAATCACTACTCTTTGTATATCAAAATTTTTGCTTAGCCATGGCTTTTTATGAGTACATCAAAAATGAATATTCTTTTTGCAGTTTCTGAAGCAACCCCTTTTGCCAAGACCGGCGGGTTGGCCGATGTTGCCGGAGCCCTGCCGACCGCATTAGCGGAAAGAGGGCATCAAGTTCACCTTTTCTTACCTCTCTACCGGGAGATCAAGGAACAGGAGAAGGAACTTCACGAGATGGCGACAATCTCGGTTCCTATGGGAACAGAACAACTCTTCGGGAGCATCGTCAACCTCCCCTCCAAACACCCGAATCTGAGTATTTCAATGGTGCGCCAGGACGACTTTTTCGACCGGCCGTTCCTCTACGGCCCGGCCGACAAAGAGTACCCTGACAACGGCATGCGCTTCATATTCTTTTGCCGGGCTGTCCTTGAGGCCGTCGCCGCCCTTGAGTTAAAGATAGACATCTATCATGCCCATGACTGGCAGACAGCCCTTATTCCAGTCTATCTCAAAACTCTCTACAAAGATCTTCCCCTCTATCAGGGAGGATCTCTTTTTACTATCCACAACCTCGGCTATCAAGGTATCCAGAGTAAAGAGCTGATGCCGCTTACAGGGCTGGACTGGGCCGAGTTCACCTTCGATCGTCTCGAATTTTTTGACCACCTCAATCTCCTCAAAGGAGGGTTGGTCTACGCCGACGCCTTAAACACCGTCAGCCAGGCCTACAGCCGCGAGATCCTGCAAGCAGAGTTCGGTTTCGGACTGGAAACCGTATTACAGCAGCGCCGGGATGATCTTTATGGAATCTTGAACGGAGTCGACTACCAAGAGTGGAATCCGGCCGATGACCCTTTCATCAGCAACCATTTCCGCCTCGGACGCATGGCGGGAAAAAAGAGCTGCAAAACAAAGCTGACTTCAGCTTTCAATCTGCCCCATAAAAACCAACAGCCACTGATCGGCATGGTCTCCCGCCTGGTGACCCAGAAAGGCTTTGACCTGATCCTGCCACTCCTGAAAAGGGTCGCCGAGATCAAAGCCCAATTTATCTTTCTCGGCACCGGTGATCCTGAGATAGAGGATGCCCTGGCAAAGTTAGCCCGTCAACACCCGACTCAAATAGCTTTTATACGGGGCTACGACAACCGCCTGGCCCATCTGATCGAGGCGGGAGCCGATATCTTTCTAATGCCCTCTCACTATGAACCCTGCGGCCTCAATCAGATGTACAGCCTGCGTTACGGCACCGCACCTTTAGTCCGGGCGGTCGGCGGCCTCGATGACAGCATCACCTCTTTCAACCCGAAAACCGGCCGCGGCAACGGCTTCAAGTTCAAGGAGTATACTCACACCGCACTGGAACAGACCCCCAAGGAAGCTTTACAACTTTACCACGAACCCCAACTCTGGAGAAAACTACGCCAGAACGGCATGCGTAACGATTTCTCATGGACCCAAAGTGCAGCTAAATATGAAGAACTTTATACAAAAATAGAGAGTGATAGGTCTTAAGACCTAAACCAGCTAAAACAGAATCAGACAAGAAGCCAAAAAGATCTGAACGGTCAAAGGGGTTATACTCTTATGACCCCTTTGACCTTTTGACTATCTCTTTAGCCACCGAGATAAAAAGAATGGATTGTCGTCAAAAATATGATATCCTGACCAAGATCGTTGAAATAAGCAGCTCTACATCACAGATCAACGACCGCTTGACCCAAGCAGCCCATTTTCTTTGTGTCAAAGATCTGGCCCCGACAATTGCCTTCTACCTTCTGCAACGCCGGGGACGGCGTCTAACCCTACGCATCGCCGCTGATTCTGCCGGTAGCCTGCAACTGCCAGCGCCGCCCTACAGTTATAAACTACCAATCCCCGATGATCCTGTTTGCAAGCCTCTAACCACCCTGTTGCCTAACCCCCTTGACCCCGAAACCATAAATGCCAATGACCTTTTCAGGAAGCCTCAACCGCACGGCTGGAGTCTGCCGCTGGCTGATGAAAATCAGGCGTACGGCGCCATGGTCCTGCTCAGTTCGACACCATTTAATATCGACAACGATACCATCCTTTTTCTTCTGGTTGTCTGCCGCCAAATCACTCTGGCCTTGCGGAGCTCGATCTTAAAAAACCGGGATCAGCAAAAGGTCAGACGTTTAAAATTTCTCCACCAGATCGGAGCCCAACTCAACGCCAGCGAAAATGTTCAAAGTGCCTTTTCCAAACTACCTGATTCGGCCCTAACTTTCTTTTCTGACTCAGCTTCAATCCTCCATATTTTCGCTTCGGATCAGTCCCAGGAGAAATTGATTGAGCAAGGATTTTGTGATGCTGAACAACATGAATTGGTTCTACAGGTAAGCCGCTACCAAGCCACACGAACAAAATTCATCTCCCACCCGCTGGTCATAGAAAAACATAATTCACCGCCGGCAGCAATAATATACCAGCACTTTTTCAATCAGTTTTGCGCCCACATAATCCTGCCCCTGATAAGTCAGGGCCGGCTCGTCGGCGCGATCGAGTTTTTCTTGACTGACAAGCCTCGGAGCCGAGATCTCCTACCTTTGGAAAAAGAGGATTTGGAACTTCTTGAGATCCTGGCTGTTCATCTGGCAGCAACTCTGGAAAGAACCCGGGCCCAGAATCAGCTCTCCGCCGCAAACCAGGCATCACTCCTGAGGACTCAGCAACTAACCTTCTCTCACCAGATTAAAAATGCGCTCCTGGCGGCTGATACCCCGGAGAAGATAATCCGTCTTACCCTCGGTGCCCTGGTCAGCAATGAGGGCTTCACCTCCTCGCCGGCTCTCTATCTTGAGTTTCAGGAAAAAGATGACTCCTGGCAAGGACTTTACTACGCCAGCGCCTCAAACCGTGCACTAACTAACCCAGACCAGCAGCCAGAGTCCAACCATCTCAATACACTGACAGACCATCTCCTTGAGGCAAACTCCCAGATTCCGCAAAAACTCAGCGAAGAGCTCAAAGCGTTATGGCTGCCCAGCCTTAATACGGCCCCCAGCCGTTTTCAGCAAGCCGTCGTCGGCAGAAAACCAACCATAATCCCAGCTGAATTTGTCACCGTAATTCATGCCAAGTTAAAATCTCTACTGCCCGGCCCAAAGATCGTAGTCATTCCCATCTTAAGTCAGGATCATCTTAAGGGCCTGATGCTGGCCAATGCTGACTATATCAGCCGGGAAGATCTCGCCTACATTACTCTTTTCACTGATGCCGCAGCTCTGGCCCTTGACAACACCAAACTCTATCAACGTTTACAAAGTTCATTGGCTAGTTTAAACAGCGCCCAGCTCCGCCTTTCACAGAGTGAAAAACTGATGGCTTTGGGAGAGATGGCCTCCAGCATTGCCCATGAAATCAAAAACCCGCTGGTCTCGATTGCCGGATTCGCCCGACGACTACACAAAAGAATCCCCGACCAGAGCCGAGAAAAGGCTTACAGCCAAATCATCACAAAAGAGATCGAACGCCTTGAAGAAATCGTCAACAACGTTCTCTCATTTTCACGACCGGAAAGTAACAAATTCGAACCCCACGATCTTAATCTGCTGATAGATGAGACTACAGCCCTGTTTGCTCGCGAATTAAAAAAATTAAAGATTAGCTTAGAAGTCCAATTGACCTCCGAAATGGCAGCCGTTGAATGTGACGGCAACCAGTTAAAGCAAGTCTTGATCAACCTCTTTAATAACAGCATTCAAGCCATGTCCAGTACGGCAAACGGCAATGAACACCGCATCTCAGTTCGCACCTCCTGCTTCTGCGACCTTAAAAGACAAGAAGAGAGAGCCCTGATCGAAATCGAGGATAACGGCAAAGGCATTCAGGAACAGTTTATTCACGACATTTTCAACCCTTTCTTCACAACTAAGCACGACGGCACCGGTCTGGGGTTACCGATCTGCCATCGTATCATTTTAAATCACTTAGGAGACATCCGTATTCATAACCGTGAAGGTAAAGGGGTAATGGTTTCCATCTCTTTACCTTTCGATCATAAAGCACCACCAAAACCTACAGTCTAACTTGGTAACATATTAACTTGGTGACATAAACACCCAAACCAGAAAGCGAGGCATAAATATGGGCACACAAAAATATACACTTATGGTAGTCGACGACGAAGAGAATATCCGCTGGCTCTATAAAGAGGAACTTGAAGAAGAGGGCTACAGCATTGTTGCCGCCGCCAGTGGTGAAGAAGCGTTACAGAAGCTTCCCGAGGTCAACCCGGATCTGGTCGTCATGGACATAAAAATGCCCGGCATTTCCGGCGTCGACACCCTCGTCAAGATCAAGGAAATCGACAAGAACATCCCGGTAATTCTCTGTTCCGCCTACGGCGACTATAAGCAGGACTTCACTACTTGGGCCTCGGATGCCTACGTCGTCAAAGCCGCCAGCTTAGACGAGTTGAAAAAAGCGATCCGCGAGGTTCTTGAGAAACGTTATCCAGGAAAAGGAAAATAGCTCGGAGGTTGTCCGAGAATAGATTTGACAGTCAGCTGTTTTTTTAGTAATAATGCCCCTCTATTGAGACTGGCACTAAGGGGGATTAGCTCAGTTGGGAGAGCGCAGCGTTCGCAACGCTGAGGCCGAGGGTTCGACCCCCTTATCCTCCACCATTCTGGAGTTTGACGAGAATCATTCTCTACACCATAAAGATAAAATGAAAAGCCTGCCCCCAAATCATTTGCGGGCAGGCTTTTTTATGCCAACAACTGAGCCACCCCAAAAGCAACTGCTTTAAGGGTGAAAACCGGGTCACAACTTAACCTTGGAGAGAAATATTGTCTTTTATTGATCAATATTTTCAAATCAGCGCCCGACAGAGTACGGTCGGGCGTGAGATAATCGCCGGGCTTACCACCTTTGTCACGCTGGCCTATATTGTTATTGTCAACCCTGCAATCTTGAGTGCCGCTGGAATCCCCAAAGGCCCCTCAACCACTGCGACTATTTTGAGTGCGGTTTTCGGCACCCTGATTATGGGACTCTACGCCCGTAGACCTTTTGCCGTTGCCCCCTATATGGGCGAGAATGCTTTCATCGCGTTTACGGTTGTCAAGGTCATGGGACATACCTGGCAGACGGCTCTGGGGGCTGTTTTTATTGGCGGTATTCTCTTTGTCATTCTAACGATCAGCGGCACCCGAGGCTGGTTGGCTAAGGCTATTCCCGTATCCTTGAAATATGCCTTTGGCGCTGGTATCGGCCTCTTTCTTACCCTGATTGGACTGGTCGATACCGGCATCGTCACACTCGGAATTCCCGGTGCGCCGGTAAAAGTCGGAATCCTATCCCAACCATCGGTTGGACTGGCTATCGCCGGATTTCTGGCCATCGCCCTGTTGCTCAACAAAAAAATTCCTGGCGGCATACTGCTCGGGATTCTCGGCACGGCTGTGGCAGGCTGGTTTTTCGGCATCTCACCCGCCCCCAAAGAGATCTTCAGTACACCAGCCCCGCTAACCGAAATCTGGTTTAAAATTGATCTCAAAGGAGCCCTGACCTGGGGTTTCTTTTCAGTCATCCTGACCGTCTTTATTATGGATTTCGTCGACACCATGGCCGCTCTGATCGGGCTCGGAGCCAAAGCCAACCTCCTTGATGAAGATGGTAACTTGCCGGACATTGATAAACCCCTGCTGGCAGACGCCTTGGCCACTGTCGTCGGGGCCCTGCTCGGCACCACGACAACCGGCACCTTCATTGAATCTGCCGCCGGTATCGAAGCTGGTGGCAGAACCGGTTTGACCGCGGTAGTCACGGCTGCAGCCCTTCTTTTATGCCTCTTTTTCGCACCCGTTCTGACTGCAATCCCGGCCTATGCCTACGGCCCCGCCCTGATCATTGTCGGTGGCATGATGCTGAGCCTGGTTGCCAAAATTGACTTTGGTGATTACAGCGAATGGATCCCCGCATTCATAACAATCGCATTAATGTCATTCACCTACAATCTCGGCATCGGCATCACAGCCGGCTTCATCATCTACCCAATCATGAAAATCGGTTCCGGCCAAATTCGTCAGATACACCCCGGCATGTGGCTGCTGGCCGCAGTTTCTCTGCTTTTCTATATTTTTTATCCTTACCACTGATTCTCCCGTGACTATTCGATAGCCACCATAAAGCTAAAACTAATAGAGACGAACTTTGCTGCGCCATCATAAACGGGGTCAAAGCTGGGGTGCTAACGCACCTTGTACCAGCAATGACCCCAATCCCGGCAGTTTGAAGATGGCGCCTGAAGTTACGAAAAAGAGTCAATCTGCCGGGAGTTCAATGGTTACGCTAAGACCTGAGGGCTCAAGATTTCGAGCCCGGACTTTGCCATGACTAGCTTCGACACAGGTTTTGACAATTGCCAGGCCGAGACCGCTACCTCCGGATTTGCGATTGCGATCAGGCTCGAGCCGATAGAAGGGCTCAAAGATACACTCAAGCTCTGCCTCCGGCACTCCTGGACCGTAATCCCGGACTTCCAGAACCACTTCATTCTCACGCCGGACGGCAGTGATGTCAACCAGGGAGTCGGGATCACCATAACGCAGGGCATTACGTAAAAGATTAACCAGAGCTCTGAGCAGTAATTCGGTATTAGCTTTAACCGTAAGATCTTTTTCAAGACTCAATTTGAATCGGTTCCGGGCCCATTTTTCACGCTCCAGGGCTCGGTTAACAATCTCTACAATCGGAACCACGGCAAGAGTTACAGCCTCAGGACGTAACTCGGCCCGAGAAAATGCCAGGATCTCATCAACCAACTCAGCAATTTCATCGGCCTCCTCCTCAACATCAGCAAAACCCTCCTGCTGCCCACTATCTAGTCTTTTTTCGAGAACCGCTAGCCCCATACGCAAGCGGGCCAGGGGTGAGCAGAGCTCATGCGCAACATCGCTTAAAAACCTTTTTTGACCCGTAATAAACCCGTCAAGACGCAGGGCCATATGGTTTATTGAACGCCCCAGACAACCAATTTCATCAATCCGTTTTTCATCAAGTTGAACCTTAAGATCACCTCGGGCAATCTCTTCGGTGGCCCGGTTCATCTCTCGCAATGGCCGGGTAATATGGCGCACCATAGGCCACCACCAGAGCAGAGAGAAGAGCACAATCAAGAGAGCTCCAACCAACCACGGCATGGGGTTCGGATAGAGGGCTGAGGCAAAGAGAGAATCGGTTGCAGCAATAAGAATTGCCGGGACAAACCCGCTACCATCGGAGTTAAGAATCGGTACCGGCACACCCAACCAGTAGCGGGTTGGGTTGAGACTGCGCACCCTGAAAATCCGCCGTTCGGGAAGTTGATGAGCCGGAAAACTCTGGCGCCCTTGACGAGCCTCACGCCAACGACCGCGTTCAGAACGCGGTCCCCTTTTACGGGCCCGGACTTTTATCTCACTCAACACTTCCGGCGGCAAATCGCCAATATTGCCCGCTAATTCATGCCCTGAAGGGGTAAACAATGAGAGCTCGACTGAAAAAGCTTGACCATAGCGGGAAAGCAGCTCATCCCACTGATCCCGGGGCAACCGGGTCAACTCATGCCGAATAAGATGACGCAACGAAGCCGTCTCCTTCTCCGCATGTAAACGTAAAAAAGAGTCCGGCGACACATAGAACTGGATCTGGAAAAAGAGAGTCAGAATCAGACCCAAAAAGATGAGGTTGAGAAAAAACCAGCTCAAGAGCTTGACAAAAATTGATCGTCTGAAAAACAAACCTGACCTCTTATTATTGACTTGCCGATATTGATTTAATAAACATATAGCCAGCGCTTCGCACGGTTTTTATATAGCGGGGAGCTTTAGGATTGTCGTTAAGTTTTCGGCGCAACGATGAGATATGGACATCTATGGAACGATCAAAAACCGTGTAATCACGCCCGGCAACCAGATCAAGGAGGCGATCCCGAGAGAGAATTCGTCCGCAATTTTCTACCATTGCCAGGAGCAGATCAAACTCAATCGCCGTCAAAGCTAAAATGTCGCCGCCTTGGTTCACACTTCGTGTGGCGCTATCAATAACCAGATCAGCAATACAGATCATGCTGCCGGAATCACCCTCCACAGGTAACACTGAAGATTCATTGTCAACCATTTTACTTCGCCTGATAACCGCCCGCAAGCGCGCCAGCAACTCCCTTGATGAGAAAGTTTTAGGCAGATAGTCATCGGCTCCCATCTCTAAACCGACAATGCGGTCGGTCTCATCACCCCGGGCCGTAAACATCAGAACCGGAACCTGTGAATGCTGTCGCAATTGACGCAACACTTCAAAACCGTCGATCTCCGGGAGCATGACATCAAGCAGAATTGCATCAAACTCCCCTTGCAAAGCAATCTCAAGCCCAACTTGACCGGAATGAGCGACCTCAACCGCAAACCCCATCGGCTCAAGGTAATCTCGAATCAAACGGCCAAGCTTTTCATCATCATCAATCAGAAGAATTTTCATAACTCTATCATAGCCGATTTATCGACAAAAAAAATAACTTTTACAAAACCTTTACAAAAAAGTTGTAAAAGAACATAAAAAATTTACATTACTGGACTATCTTCTAAAATATCAAAACTGGATAGAAAAGTTTTTCAACCATTAATCGAAAAAGGAGAATTACAATGAATCTTATCAAAAAACCAACCAAAGGAAAATCGCTTACTCTGACCGTTGCTTTAATGATTGCATTATTGCTGGCTTTACCTGCAACCGGCTTC
Source organism: Deltaproteobacteria bacterium (assembly GCA_030640695.1). Classification (GTDB taxonomy): domain Bacteria; phylum Desulfobacterota; class Anaeroferrophillalia; order Anaeroferrophillales; family Tharpellaceae; genus Tharpella. The sequence goes on from DAOWIX010000005.1 coordinate 14,346, forward strand.
AGCTTTGGCCCTGGCAGAGGCGACTGCTCACCTGATCGTTTTGAGCAGCGCGCCGAAGAGATTAAAGAAAATCTTAATCTCGACGAGAACCAGAGCAAACTCATGGAAGCGATGAGAGCTGAAATGATAGAGTTGCGAGAACTGAGCCTGAAACAGGGTGACAACTTGAATAGCGACAGCCGCCGCCGCACCAAAGCTCGTAATCATCTGCTCATGCGAGCTGAACTGGCCGCCGAAACCCCTGACTTCAAAGCTATCGGCAACAAACTAAAGTCTGAATATAAAGGTGATTTAGCGGAAAAGTTTAATCAGGCAACCGACGCCAGGGTCGCTTTTTTCAGCAGCTTAAGCCAGGAACAGCGGGACACCATGCTTAAACAAGGTCATCGTGGGCCTCGTCGTGGAGGTATGGGGAAAAAGGGCAAAAGGGGAATGATGAAATAAAATCGCAACTTCAGGTGCCGCCCGCGACCTGTCGGGATCGGGGTCATTGCTGGTACACGGTGCGCCAGCACCCCAGCTTTGACCCCTTTTGTGAGAGCGAAGCAATGTTAACCGCCATTTTCTACAGCTTTATGGTGGGCAACTTCGCAACTTCTATTTAATTAAACTATCAAGACGACCTTGAAATACCTCTTTTTCAGACTGTTCAATAATCTCAGCAATACCTTTTTCGGCGAGATCGAGTAAAGAAGACATCTCCTGTCGACTGAAAGGGTGCTCTTCTGCTGTCCCCTGGATCTCAACCAGCTCATCACGGTCTGTCATTATAACATTCATATCGACATCGGCTGTGGAGTCTTCCGGATAATTTAAATCGAGCATTGGCTCACCCTTAATAATCCCGACACTGACCGCCGCCAAGCGGCAGCGTAAAGGTTTCCAGTCATCTCCCATCACCGGCTTAAGTTTCATCAAAGCTAATCCCAAAGCGATAAACGCCCCACTAACAGAAGCGGTGCGAGTTCCACCATCAGCCTGAATGACATCACAATCGAGAATAATCGTGCGCTCTCCCAAATTATCAAGATTGGTTACCGCCCTTAAACTGCGACCGATTAAACGCTGAATCTCAAGTGTTCGGCCCCCTTGACGTCCGCGATTAACTTCGCGCCCAGAACGTTCGTGGGTACTGGCTGGCAGCATCGCATATTCTGCAGTCAACCAGCCACCCCCCGAATCACGCCGAAATTTAGGCACCCCATCCTCGACACTGGCCGTACATAAAACCTTGGTCTGGCCGCAGGCGATCAGCACAGAACCCGCCGGATGATCAAGAAAATTGGGAATAATTTCGATTTTACGTAACTGGTCAAATTCACGTCCATCAACTCTCATACCTTTATCTCTCCCCTACAAATAACGATAGTCAGCATAACCGACTTCATGGGTTTTACAATAAGCAACGCCCTGATCCAGGGCTGCCAGCATCCGCTCTTTGTCTTCAGGCAACTTTCCATCCAACGGCACAATATTAGAGGAGTGGTCATTCAAGAAACGTGAAGTCACATTAAGCCCTGCCACAATATCACGCTCCTCTTCAATACTGACTAAAGGCGTGACCAAGGTAAAGCTGCCTTCCTCAATCCATTTAGCAATATCCGACTTTGGAATAGGAGTCAAAGTCCTGACCCTGATAAAATGAGGGTCGATAGCGTTAAGCACGCGAATCGTACCCTGACGATGATCCATGGTCTGCTCCATACCCCCAATTCCAAGGAGAACATAAATCGAACAATCAAAACCCGCATCCTTGGATTTAAGACCACCGGCGATTATTTCATCTGCCGTAGCCCCTTTGCGAACCATTTTCAAAACCGCATCCGACCCGCTTTCAAGACCGATATGGAGCCTGGTCAATCCAGCCTCACGAATCACCTTAAGGTCTTCAAGTGATTTCTTCATCACAGTTTTAGCCCGGGCATAAGAGGTTACCCGTTTAAGACCGGGAAAAACACGATAGAGATGTTCAAGAATTTCAACCAGATCAGCTGCCGACAAAAGCAGACTATTGGAATCACCAAGAAAGACATGGTTGGCATTGGTCCCGTAGACCTCTGGCATGAGATCAATATCAGCTTTTATCTCAGCCATCGTTTTCCGTGCAAAGGGATATTTTCGATACATCGAACAGAAAGCGCACTTATTCCAGGGACAACCATGGGTTACCCGAAGCAACATACTCTGCGCCTCAGAGGGGGGGCGGTAGGGTGGAAAATCAAATGAATGGGGGGATGAAACCATATATAAACTCCTGCTCCGGATCAACCGAAGAAATAATTACTGCCTCTTCATTCCTGAATGGCTTTAACTGACTAGCAACAACCTTCTTAAGAAGGGAGGTGAATATCACAATTTCAAATTCGAGTCACCTTTTTCAATTACTTTAGGCCTATTTCGTCCAGCTGTGACTTCATTATTAAAAAAGAAGTTTCGGCACGGTTGACATTTGTTACCTATTACATCTATAAATTAGTCGATGATATCTTTAAATGATGTAGCTATTAAGCAAACATTCTCGAATAGTCTCGGAATCATTAAATCATGCCTGAACGAGGACAAATATACTACCTGATGGGTGCTTCGGGAGCAGGCAAAGACAGCCTGATCAAATATGCCAAGCTTCACAGCAACAGGTTGAAATCAATCAGGATTGCGAAACGTTACATTACCCGCCCACCTGATACCACTACGGGGGATGATGATCATCATTATATAAAGCCTGCTGAATTTGATAACTTCCTGAAAAAAAACCGTTTTGCCATGCACTGGATGCGTCATGGTTTCAGCTACGGAATCAGCAAAAAAATTGACACTTGGTTAGATGAGGGAAAAGGAGTTGTGATTAATGGTTCACGCCAATATTTACCCCAGGCGCTAAATAACTATCCCGGATTACATGCAATCTTGGTTCAGGCCGATCATCACCTTTTATACGAACGTCTAAAAACACGCCGACGCGACACCTCGGCAAACATCAAAAAACGGATGCAATGGGCAGAAGATGACATGACTTCTGACAATCAAGCCGCAACATTTACCATTATCAACAATAACGGCCCTTTGAAAATCGCCGGCGAAAAGTTTTTGGCAATTCTGCAGCGAAGATAACAAAGTTCACCCATATTGTGAATAACTTTGCTCTGCTTCATCAATACACATGACGAACTCTATAAAACGGCCCCCATTCCCTCATAAAAAACCTTGCAGTGACTGTTCTATGAATAATTCATGCTAGAGCACTTTACGATTGGACGAAGTACAACTTTACGAATAGACGCCATGCAACTTTACAATTAGACGAAGATTGCTTTTACAGTTGGGTGCTACCCAAAGTGCCCAGCTCCTGAATATGAGTACCATTGCTGCACCATTTCAGATGACGCGCCAAACGACATCCGCTTATTTTACATTACTGAAAAATATTTTCCTAGTTGATGTTGTACCAGCATGGCACAACAATCGGGGAAAACGTCTGATTAAAACCCCTAAAGTACATATGACGGACACAGGACTGGCAACAGCACTACTGGGGTTAAATGCCGACCGACTAAATGCTGATCGCAAGATGCTGGGACAGCTTCTAGAAAGCTTTGTCTACAATGAGTTGCGCCGTCAATCAAGTTGGCATGAAACCAAGCTCGGTTTTTATCATTTTCGCGATAAGGATCAGTATGAGGTTGATATTGTTATAGAGCAAAATGATGGTACAATTGTCGCTGCCGAAGTAAAGGCTGCGGCCACTGTTACGATCAAAGATTTCAGGGGGCTGAAGAAATTACAATCCATGGCTGGTAAGGCGTGGGGATCGGGAGTCGTTTTTTATGATGGCGACATGATTTTACCCTTTGGTGAAAAGATGTATGCGATACCCATCAGTGCATTATGGGGGGACATCGTCGAATCATAACTGGGGAGTTAATAGACGGGAAAGGGGGCGAATAGGAAAAAGAATATCGGCATCAATTTTTTTGATCCTGTTTAAAGCTTCCCCGACAATTTCAAATTCTCTTTCCACTGCAGCCTTGGTTTTTAAATCAACGTAAAATTCAGCCTCATCCATATTTTTAGTGAACTCTATAATCAATTCACAGGCTGTAACGGCATCTTCAATGCAAACCAGAGGATCATGCTGCATAAATATTCCTTACATCGGACAGAATGTAGTTCTTAATCCGATTATTTTTAATCGCTTTCGGCATAACAAGATCAACTGGACGTTTTAACAATGCTTCCAAATCAAACTTTACATTCATATACCTTACAATACCGTTTTTTGCGCTATCCAGTTCAATCAGAAAATCGATATCGCTGTTTTCGTTGAAATCATCGGACAGCGCACTGCCAAAAACACCAAGACTTTTGACACGATATTTCAGGCAGACACTTTCTATCTCGTTCTGAAAGTTATCAAAATTAAACATCTCTTACCTCATCAAAATGGTCATTATTTCCTCTTATAACAGATAACAAGAGCAAAAAAAAGCCCCAACAGTCAAAAGACTATCGGGGCTATCGTAATAAAATTCCTGGCGACGACCTACTTTCCCACACAAGTGCAGTATCATCAGCGCTGAAGAGCTTAACTTCCGTGTTCGGGATGGGAACGGGTGTGACCTCTTCGC